>JANQOL010000128.1 GCA_028289675.1 Pirellulaceae bacterium | reverse complement strand
CTTGCATGGCGCCCCCGGCAGTGGCAAGACTTCGTTTGTCCAGGCCGGCGTGCTAGCCAACTTGAGTCCCGATGTGGTGACGGTGTCCGTGGAATGCCGCGCCGGCAGCCTGACAGCGCGGATTTCGCGAGCCATCGTGGATCAATTGGACTTGGCCGACTCGGAAAGCAATCTCAGTGAGTTGATCAAACGCTTGCGGATCGAGGAGACCATTGAGAGTGAGCACCGCAAGGTGCTGATCGTGCTGGACCAATTCGAAGTTTGGGCCAACCAGGCCTCTCGGCGTCAGTTTCAACAACTGGGCGCTGCTCTGCGACAATGTGATGGCCGTCATGTTCAGGTGCTGGTGGTGGTGGCCGACGAATATTGGACGCAGGTCATTGAATTGAGCAACCTAGTCGAAGTCCCGTTGGTCGAGGGGCAAAACTTTCGTCCCATGTTGCTACTCAGCAGTCAACACGCCCGCAAGATCTTAGAACTCATGGGCCGTACGTACGGTACACTGCCATCGCCACCGGAACCGTTGGAAGATCAGCACGTAGATTTTCTGAAACGGGCTATCAGAGAACTGGGACAAGACCATGGTGGTCGCATCCTGCCCATTCAAATCGCCATCTTTGCGGAGATGGCGGAGATGCACCACTGGAGTGCGGATCTGCTGGAGCAGGCCGGTGAGCTGGAGGGGCTGTATGTCAGGTACCTAGAAGACCAGTTTGAATCCGAAACGGCAACGTCCAAGAACCGCAAAGCGGCTGGCGCCATCGCACGAGTGCTATCGTTGTTCCTACCTGCGCCAGACCAGTCGGTGCGTGAATGCTCGATCTCAGAAGTGCGCGTGATTGAACAACTGGAACTGACCTACAGCCGGGAACAGATTCAGCGGGCACTGAGAATCGTCACCGAAGAAACCAAACTGTTGGTAGTGTCTTCTTGGTCGGACACTCGGCAGAAGCAGGCGCACCGCGAGTACCGTATTGCCAACGACTTTCTAACCGAGCCCATTCGGTTGTGGACTGAACGGGTGAATAAGAGCACGCGTCAAGGATTGGCAATTTCGCGATTTCAAGAGCTATCGGGAATGTGGGCACGGCAGCCAGACAGGCGATTTCTTCCGTCCGTCATGGAGTATGCATCGATGCTGTGGTCCATCCGTGGACTACGGAAGTCACCCAAGCAGCGCGACTATCTGCGGGCCGCGGCCCAGCATCACGGGTGGCGTGTGGGCATCTTCATGTTGGCCATCGCCTTGGCAACTGGACTAGTCAGCATGCTGATCAATGCCAAGTGGCGTTCCGATGCGCATCAGCGGGAGGTAGTAACGACCCAATTTGGTTTGCTGCTGGATGGCAATTCTTCGCAAGTTTCAGCGGCTATCGAAAACCTGGTCGCCATGCCGCGGCGTGACCTGGTAGAGCAACTGGCCAGTCGAGCGCAAATCCGTATGCGTGACGAGCAACGTTGTATGCTGCTGCGAGCTTGGCTGAATCCGCAAGGCTGGGATTTGGTGCTCAGCCAACTCGATCAATTCGAACCCGAGGTCGGTGATGCGGTCATCCGAGCCGCGCAGCAGTACGAGAGCTTGCAGGCCGAGTTGAAGAAAATCTACCGGTCCCCCGACGCATCGCAGGAAGCCCGCATTCGCGCCGCCATTACACTGGTGTATCTGCGAGACTATGCTGCGATCGAAGAGCTGTTTGATTTCGCCAGCGGTTCGCAAGTCAGTTTGGATACTCTGTCGGTGGCCGCTGTGTGGAAGCGGAATTCGGACGTGCACGTCTGGGGACACCTGCTAACTTCCTCATCGGAGTCTGTCCGCTACTGTGCGGTTGGTGTATTGGGTTCGTTTCCGCAAGGTGTATTGAATCGCGAGTTTCCACTGCTCCAACGCCAGCTGAACAACATGCTGCAAGGACCGTACTCTCAGCAACAGGCGTCCCAATGGCTAGCCCGTCAAGCGGGCGTGGATATCGCGCAAACTCAGCGCCGCGCAGGATTCGATTGGATGGCTACCGATCATGGATTTGAAATGGTGCGCGTCCGTGTAAGGGAATTAGGCCCCAAGCTCGAAGGCTACGTTGTGGGGCTCGATGTTCCCCATCGAGAACACGAGGTGTGGTTGGCTTCAAAGTATGTGTCTGCCGATTTGATGCGAGCGTTCTATGCAGACAACCCCCAGTTGGAGATGCCAGCTGCGATCGCCTCGGCGCCGCCTGATAGCCCAGCCCGGGAATTTTCGCTGGTCGATGCGGCTCGCTGTTGCAATTGGCTCAGCGAGCGAGATGGATTGGAGCCGGTGTACAGCTTTGTTCGAATCCCCGCTCCGTCGGAAAACGTCGCAGACTCCGATCCTAAGCAGCCAGAATCTGGTGCCGTGGTCGCTGAACAGACGGTGGGCGCCGACTCGACCGTTGTGACTGACCAAGCGGTGGCAGCCAAGCTTGACGCGACGGACGACAGCAGCCGGACGCCGCCCCTAAGAATTGTGATCCATGACCGGAACGGCTACCGGATTCCACTGTCATCGGAAATGCTGTTCGGGATCTTGGGAGCAGAAGAGGTGGTCGCTCTATCGCGCACTGCGGTCGAGATATACGTGGCTTCAGGACGAAACCATGAAGAAAACGCGATTTTGCAAACCCGTGAGGTAGACGCCATGCTACCGAACCTGTTCGGCCTCTATATCAACGATACGGCGTTCTACCCGCTCGTCCGCAACAGTGACCGTTGGTGTCACATCATTCTCGCCGGAGACGGAGGCCTGTTTGGATTCAGGCGTGAAGAGCAAGTCGGCAACAAGTTGACTTGCTTGTTGGTCGCCCGCAATTGCGAGTCGGAATAGTCTGTCCGTCTCCGGCGGCTTGGCTTTCGCGGCCTCGAATTTGGCGCGTGTGCGAATTACAACTGTCAGCCAGAGCATTCGGCTTTTGATGGCCTGTCCTCAACGAAATGAACAACCGCCAGCGTTGATGACAGGAGGCCATCTGTCCGTACAACTCGCACTAGAAGCCAGGTGGCTCGTCCGGGCACGAGATATGCATCACAGGCTCGCCCGTGTGGTTGGTGCAGCTCATATACTCGTCGACGCAGTAGCTCATGCCGTTTTCACAGCAGGCGAGGAAAGCCGCCTCACAGGGACGCGAGTTAGGTCTTGGTGGTGTGACTGGGGAGGAACCGGGGATGACATAGCCGGACAAAGAAAACGGACTGCTGGGGACGATCCGACCATCGGGCAAGCGCACCATGTTGGTCGGGCCAACAACAACACCGGGGGCAGCATACTGAATTCCGTTCCGACTCCAGACGCCGGGCATTGCACCTGTGGCCACCCGGCAAGTCGGTGCGGCTCCCAAAACCAGACTGTCTGCTGGAGTCGGACAGTTGGACGCGACTGCGGGACACGACTGCACGATCGCTGAATGGCCTACAATGGGGACAGATCCTCCGCAACAACTGCCGGCGACGATGTTGTTCGCCACAATGACGTTGGAACTGGCACAGGTACTACATCCGGGGGCAACTTGAGCCACTGCCAGCGGTGGTGGATACCCGACCGAGGACGCGCAAGCCGTCGCCGCTGGCCGCGTTCCGCAGGTCATCGTGGGTGTTGCAATGCGCGCCGAAGACTGCGAAACACCACACTGGCAAGGCTGGCAACAGCTGTTTGCAGGCTGGATCCTGGGGACGGACGTTGAACACTGACCCAAGCAATGCGTGGCGATACTCACCATCAACATACTCATGGTGGGCTTCAACAGAAGTTTAAGGCGTGACATGGTCGACGGCTCCGTACGAGAGAAACGGTTGAGGATGGACAAGAGTTGCAGTATTGCGAAATTCACAACGTGAAGAAACACCGATTATTCGACGGTTGCGCAGCCGCGCAACCGATTCACGGCAGAACACCCTGGAATGAAGTCTAGCGCTCTATGAAGATCAAATGTTGCGAAGTCTACCAAGTAGATTTGCCACTTCACGAAGGCAACTACAGCTGGTCAGAAGGCAAAGCAGTCGACGTTTTCGATTCCACCGTCGTGCGTATCGGAACAGATGTTGGCATATCCGGAATTGGCGAGGTATGCCCTTTGGGTCCCAGTTATCTACCCGCCTATGCTAAAGGGGCCAGACAGGGAATTCAAATACTTGCACCGGAGATTATAGGGCAGGATCCGCGACATCTAGCCCAGCTGAACCGGCGGATGGATCGCGCGCTCAAGGGACATCCTTACGTCAAATCCGCACTCGACATGGCCTGCTGGGACTTGCTGGGACAAAGTACGAATCTGCCAGTTTGCGCTTTATTGGGAGGACGCTACGGTGAGCACGTCGAACTCTATCGCGCGATTTCACAGCGACCTCCTGAGGAGATGGCCGAAAACGTGGCCAGCTATCGCGACCAAGGTTATCGAAGATTTCAGCTAAAAGTTGGCGGTGATCCCGATGAAGACATCGAACGAATTCGCCTGGCCAGGCAGGTGTTGCCGCCGTCCCACAAATTGGTGGCCGATGCCAACACAGGATGGCTCGCGCACGAGGCACTGCGGGTGGTAGCCGCTGTCAGCGATTTAGACGTCTATATCGAACAGCCGTGTGCCACCTACCAGCAGTGTCTTACCGTTCGGCATCATACCCAGTTGCCATTTATTTTGGATGAAGTCATGGACTCGCTAACAGCCGTCTTGCGCGGCTATCACGATCAGGCAATGGACGTCGTGAATCTCAAGATCAGCAAGTTAGGCGGCCTCACTCGAGCCGCTCAAGTGCGTGATCTGTGCGTCGAACTTGGTATCGCAATGACGATCGAGGACAGCTGGGGTGGAGACGTGGTAACGGCGGCCATTGCTCATCTCGCTCACAGCACACCAAGCGAATGCCTGTTTAGTACCACTGATTTCAATAGCTACGTGACGCGCAGCATTGCCGACGGTGCACCGCTGCGCGACGAGGGTCACATGGCTGCGTCTACGGCACCCGGTTTAGGCGTGAAGCCCAAGCTGGATGTATTGGGAGACCCCGTCTGGCGTTTGGGGATTTAGCAGACAGTTTTGCGCTTTAGCCGAAAACCAAAGCTCTTTAGCTGCGCAATTCAAAGCACGATTCGGTTTTCACCAGGGCCAGGTCATCGGGAAACGTGTGGATGGCCTGAATGTGTAGGCTGCGTTGGCGCGTCTCCACGTGGATGAAACTCAGGCCGCCAATGGCAATGCGTCCGCTGGAGTCGAACACCTGAATCAGCTCGTGGTCGCGGCTGGACTCGCCCAGTTGTTGTTGGATCATCCAGAACATTTCTGCCGGAACCCGTTCCAGTTCGAAGTCATACTTGTAGCTCAGCTCATCGCGCACTTGCAGCGCGTCACTGGCCGAGCCTCGTAGCGGCTGCGAAAACACTCGCCGTCCCTGAGGCACCGGCTGGTGGCTGGACGACGCCACTTCGGTGAGCGTGGTTCCAGCGGCCGTCCAGCTGACAACGTGACCGTCGGTCGTGATGTAGATCTTGGCCGTGTACTGCTCGCGCTGAATGTCCTTGGCCTTGTAGACTTGAAACAGTTCAGGATGAACCGAGCGCCCCAACAACTGGAATGTCAACTGCGCCACCTTGGGGCGAATGGTTGAGATGTCCATAGGGATGGTTCCTAACTGCAGTCCAATACGGAGTCTTTTTTGTTCGTGTGTTTCTTGAAGCTCGACACGACGAAGGCTTCCCGAGGGCCTGGGTTCGCGCGTTGCATGCACTCACGGGTTCCATTATAGCCTGTGCCGGATCAAGGCACCAAGGCTGGACTCGCGTTGTCGTCGATACACGCCTGTGAATCTGTCAGACTCGTGCTGCGTTGGCCCGCCATCTCGATTACCATTGCGGTCCACTTGCCGCCCTAAAGGCGCTGCTCCTGTATGGTTCTTCCGAGCGAACGTCCTGTGAATCCACTGCATGTTGCCTCAATTTCCAGCGAGATGGTGCCGCTCGCCAAGACGGGTGGCCTTGGCGATGTCTGCGGCGCCCTGCCGATCGCACTAGACGCCTTGGGCTGCCGCTGCAGTTGTTTTCTGCCTGCCTACCGGAGTGTGCTCAAGAGCGGTTTGGTGCTCGAACCGACCAACCACACGTTTACGATTCACATCGCTGACCGGTATGTAGCCTGCCGCTTGCTAAAGACACGGTTGCCCAACAGTCAGGTGGACGTGTATCTCATCGATCAGCCGCAATATTTTGATCGGGACGGCTTCTATTCAGATCAGTCCGGCGAATATCGAGACAATTGCGAACGATTTGCATTCTTCTGCCGCGCGGTCATCGAGGCCATTGACCAACTAGAACTGGATATTGACATCGTCCATTGCCATGATTGGCAAACGGGATTGGTGCCTGCCTACTTGAGAACCAGATTCGGTGGCTACGCTTGGATGGATCGGGCCAAGAGCATACTGACGATTCACAATTTGGCCTATCAAGGGCGTTTCTGGCACCTGGACATGCATTTGACCGGCATGGACTGGCAATACTTCAACTGGGAACAGATGGAGTTCCATGGCGAGCTCAACTTGATGAAAACCGGGATCGTCTTCGCCGACACCGTCACGACGGTCAGTCCGACGTACGCTAGCGAGATTACCACACCGGAACATGGTTGCGGCCTGGAGACTATTTTGGCGGGGCGCGGCGAGCACTTGTTGGGGATCGTCAATGGCGTCGATTACGCACATTGGAATCCAAGTACGGATGTCCACTTGCCGCGACAATACTCCTGGCAGGACTGGCAAGCTGGTAAGGCGGAATGCAAGGCCGCTCTTCAAACCGAATTGAATCTGCCTCTACAGGCGGGAGTGCCGTTGATCGGCATCGTCAGCCGTTTGGCCGACCAAAAAGGATGGGACTTGATCATTCCCTTGCTCTTACACTGGGCTCACAGCCACGATGTGCAATGGGCCATCTTGGGCACCGGCGATCCAGAGTTGGAAGCCCAGCTACGCAACTTGGCACAGCATCATCCGCACCGCGTGTCGGCCAGTTTGGAGTTTTCTGAGGGGCTCGCGCACCGCATCGAGGCGGCTAGCGACATGTTTCTGATGCCCAGCCGTTACGAACCGTGCGGACTCAATCAGCTGTACAGCTTAAAATACGGGTCCGTGCCCGTCGTGCACGCTACCGGCGGTCTCAACGATACTGTAGTCGACACTACCGACGAGACTCTCGCAGACGGTACAGCTTCCGGTTTCTGTTTTGCCGGATATTCAGTAGCGAATTTAGAGGAAACGTTGCATCGAGCCCTGGATTTTTATTTGCACCGCCGGGAACATTGGGCTCAAATTGTCAACGCGGGAATGCGCTCCGACTGGTCTTGGAACAAGAGCGCTCAAAGATACATGGAGGTCTTTCACCAAACGCTCAGCGTGGAAGCATGAGCCGAATAGAGAGATGAGCAAGGGCGGAAACCCGCATGGCACGCGAGCGAGAGGAATCGACCACCAACGAGTTACGCCACGACTGGCTGGCGGACCGGTGGGTCATCATCGCGCCTCAACGTACAGAACGTCCCGACGATTTTTTGCGTCGGCCGGCCGAGGTCCAGGACGACGCCAACTGCCCATTTTGTTTTGGGAACGAACAAGAAACTCCTGAGGCCGTGGCCACCTATGCGCCAAAACGGAATGGACACATTCCCCGGTGGCACGTACGCGTTATTCCCAACAAGTTTCCCGCCGTCAATGCGGCTCAAGCCGCCGATGTCACACCGTTGGCGACAACGGGTTCCTCCAACGGCCAGCAAGATCGCATCAATTTGTTCCAGCGGCGTAGCTTGACCGGCGGCCATGAAGTCATTGTCGAAAGCCCTTTGCACTTGCAATCGATCTCGGAGTTGGACCGTGAGACGGTGGGCATGGTCTTTCGGGCGTATCGCGACCGCCTGCAGTATTGGTTGGGCGAACGCAAGAACGCTTATGCGGTTGTGTTCAAGAACGTGGGTGTGGACGCTGGAGCCTCGTTGTCGCACACACATTCTCAGATCATCGCGACCGATATCGTGCCCACCGATGTATGCCGTGCGGTGGAACGAATGCAGAAGTTCGTGGACAAGGAGTCCGCATGCTTGTTCTGTCGTATGGTTGAAGATGAGCTGGAACAGGGTGTGCGGGTCGTCGAACAAACTCCGGATTTTGTAGCGCTCTGCCCGTTCGCAAGCCGGCTGCCCTCGCTGGTGACGATCTTGCCCAAACAACATCAAAGTCAATTTGAATTACTAAGCGATTTCGAGACCGAACAACTGTCTTGGCTCACCCACCGCTTGGTCCGACGTATCGAGCGTTGCTACCCAGACACTGCGTACAACTTCGTCATT
>JANQOL010000117.1 GCA_028289675.1 Pirellulaceae bacterium | reverse complement strand
GCGCAAAGCGTCCGCTTCGACAACGCTCATTGTGCGGCACCAGTTTGCAGCGCCTCGCGCCATGCGCTGTTGAGTGGGCTGCGCCCCTCGACGACGGGTTGGTATTCCAATACATCTAAATCGCTAAAGAACTACCAGCGCGCCTTGGGTGAGACCGTTCCCATGCCGACTCACTTCAAACGCAATGGATATCTTACGTTGGCGGCCGGCAAGATATTTCATAAAGGGACGTCGGACGTAAAGGGTTATGACTACTGGCACGAAGAGCGTCCAAAGTACATCTGGCCAACGGAGTTGGCCGCGCGCGGTCACGGATACCAGGGCAAGAATGGTGGGCATTTCTACCCCTTTCCTCCGGACGGAGGTGCGATCTTTCAAAAGTACCAACGCGGAGTCAGCGGACAATCGCTGTGTTGGGCCGCATTGGACCAAGCCGATATTCCCGACGAAGGAATGCCCGACGAGCAGATCGCCGCTTGGGCAGTCGACCAACTGAATCGGAGCCACGACCAACCGTTCTTTCTGGCCGTCGGGTTCGTCCGACCACATGTTCCCTACACGGCCCCTCGGGAATACTTCGACCTGTATCCTCCGGGGCAGTTTCAAGTGCCAACCGTTCCGACCGGCGAGATGGATGATATTCCTCTGTGGGGCAAATCCATGGCATATGGCATGTTGCCCGATGGAGACCATCATAACGTGCTCAGCCTAGGCCCTGAGTACTGGACCGAATTGGTGCGTGCCTATTTGGCCTGCGTGTCTTTTGTCGATGCGCAAGCCGGCAAAGTGTTGCAAGCGTTGGACAACGGCCCCTATGCGGACAACACCATCGTCGTGTTTTGGTCGGATCACGGTCAGCACATGGGCGAGAAACATCACTGGCGAAAACAGGCGCTGTGGGAGGAGTCCACTCGTGTTCCTTTGGCAGTTCGGTTGCCGAGCCGGGTCAATGCTGGAAGCGCGTGCAAAAGAGCCGTGAGTTTGTTGGATGTCTATCCCAGTTTGCTGGAGTTGTGCGATTTGCCGAGCGTGTCTGGCTTGGAAGGTGTCAGCCTGTTGCCACAACTGGCTGATCCAGCGAAACGGCGCAGCGAACCCGCCGTAACCACCTGGCACTTTGGCAATCACGCCGTCCGCAGCCGAAACTTTCGTTACATCAGATATCGGGACGGCAGCGAGGAACTCTACGACCATCGGTCGGATCCAGGGGAACACCATAATTTGGCTGGACAGCCCAAATTGGCTGCCATCAAAGCCAAGTTGGCCGCTTATCTGCCTCAAAAGAACGTCGTGCCGCCGGAATTGAAGGACGGTGGGCAGGACATTTATGGTGAGCTCGTACAGAGATTTCAACGGGAGGGAGCCCCAAGCTGGTTGGGAGAAACACCGGCTGCCCCGAAACCATAGGCGTCCATTCGCCACAGAACAGTTGGCTCAAGCAAACGCCGGAAATGCTCTAATGCTCATAGACATGTGGAGATTGTATTGACCCCATCTGGTTCGCCAGGGTAATCTCGGCGGACAGGCCCACTCGCGGGCTAGTGCCGACGCGAAACATACCAATCCATACGGTATGTTCCAGCGCAACAATGGCATGCAAGCAACTGACAACTTCGGGTCAAGGATGACCGGTATGACGGGTAAATCACCCCAGTCTTCTCCTGTGCCGCTACTGGACGTCTCACGGGGCAATGCACCGCTGCGAGACGAGATTTTGACCGCTATTGCGGAAGTCTATGATAGCGGACGTTTTCTCTTCGGACCGCCTGTCGGTCGTCTTGAGGAAACGGTGGCCAATCTGGCGAACACCCAGCATGCAGTCGGTTGCGCTTCCGGCAGCGACGCCTTGCTGCTAGCTCTGATGGCGCTGCGTATTGGACCGGGTGACGAAGTTATCCTGCCCAGCTTTACATTCTTTGCGACTGCCAGTTGTGTCAGCCGACTGGGCGCCAAGATTGTGTTCGCGGACATCGATCCGCGGACGTACAACATTGATCCCGAAGATATGGCCGATAAGATCACGTCCCGGACACGCGCCGTGATCCCCGTCCATCTGTTCGGTCAAGCCGCTCGGATGGATGCTATCTGCGGCATCGCCGAAAAGCATCAAGTCACGATTATCGAAGACGCCGCGCAGGCCATTGGCGCGGCCTACCACGGGCGGCCAGTCTGCAGCTGGGGACAAATTGGCTGCATCAGTTTTTACCCCACCAAGAACCTGGGTGGTTGTGGCGATGCGGGTATGCTGACAGCCAATAACGACATTCTGGCAGATCGTATGCGTTTGCTCTCCGGGCACGGAATGCGGCCGCGTTATCAGCATTCGGAAATTGGCATCAACAGCCGTCTGGATTCGTTTCAAGCCGCAGCGCTGCTGGTCAAGATGGCCCATTTGGAGCAATACACTGCCGCCCGGCAAGCCAATGCAGCTCGTTATATGCAGCTGTTTTCCGAAGCCGAACTAGCGGCCTCCGGCAGCGTGCCGATCGAATTACCTTACTGCGATCCAGCCGCGTTCCATGTCTGGAATCAGTTTAGTCTGAGGATCAAAGAAGGGCGGCGCGATGCGCTCCGCGCCTACTTGCAAGAGCATGGTATCGGCACCGAGATCTACTATCCGATTCCACTGCACCGGCAGGCCTGCTATCAAGACCTGGGGTACGCCCAGGGAAGTTTACCGCATACCGAATCCGCGTCGGATGAGATCCTGCATCTGCCGATCTACCCCGAGGTATCCGAGTCGGAGCAACGGCAAGTCGTCC
>JANQOL010000100.1 GCA_028289675.1 Pirellulaceae bacterium | reverse complement strand
CTGCGCGAAGGAAAAAAACTCCATCTGACGCCTGCTGGGCAGACCTTGCTGAACTATTCAGAGCAGCTGCTTGCGCTTGCCGAAGAAGCACGCGACGCTGTCCAAGATCCGCGGCCTCGCGGTGTGTTTCGGCTGGGGGCTATGGAGAGCACGGCAGCGGTTCGTCTCCCCGCACCACTAACCGAGTACTACCGTCGCTATCCGGAAGTTGACTTGCAGTTGCGAACAGGTAATCCAACGCAACTTGCAACCGCTATTCTAGCAGGCGAGATCGATGCTGCCCTTGTTGCGGAGCCAATCGCGAAGGAGCCATTTGAGCAACGTGTCGCGTTTCGTGAAGACTTGGTGATGGTCGCTAACAAGGATCATCCGACAATCAGTACTCGCAATCCTCCGCCGAAAACGATCATTGCATTCGAGCACGGCTGTCCACACAGGGCACGGCTGGAGAAGTGGTATGAGCGGCGCGGAGAGATACCGAGGCATGTCATCCAACTATCGTCCTATCATGCGATGCTGGGATGTGTTGTTGCCGGTATGGGCGTCGCGCTACTTCCGAAAAGCGTGCTTGATACTTTTCCCGAACGGGGCCGTGTCAGTGAGCACAAACTGCCAAAGGGACTAAACCAGGCGGCTACGTTGTTGATTTGGCGTCGCGGCGCAAAATCGGCAAAGATCGAAGCTTTGGCAGAAGTAATTGCAGAATCGGCAAACTGAGCTGCTTGTTCCTTAGCAAGGACTTGCAGTCCGTTCTGTCTGATGCCAATCAGGTCATCTCCTTACCCTGCCGTTTCAAACCAAGATAGCCCATGACGCATAGCGAGAGGATCGCGACGTTGCCGACAAAGTCGAGAAGCATCCAATGGGTGAAGATCTCTTCTACGTAGACAAAGTAGTAGTTGAACCAGAAGAATGGCACGGATGAGCCACTCAAAGACACGGTGAACCTCTTCCTTCGCACCTCCCCGCAGGCAATGGCCGCGCGACAGGATGAAGTTGTCAAAGTCCTAGTTCAGCATCGTGGTAATACTCTGCCGGAGCGCCTGGCCAATGACATATGCTAGAACTGTTGTGAAGTGCCACGCCGAGGCGATAAATGATCGGGACCTTGTGGCCTATCGTGAGACGATGAACTATCCTTTCACCTACCAGAACTACAACGGAGTCGCTTTAACCATTGCAAGCGCCGACGAGGTTGGCGCCAGTGCTCCACCTCCGTGGGAAATCACTCTTCAAACAAACCCCGATTGGTTGCGGACCGAATTCGATCAAATCGAAGAGTTGGTGCGGTCGGTTTCGTCGGTCGTATTCAAAGTTTCGTTCCGCAGATTGGATCAGTCTCGCAATTGTGACGGCCTTTACCAGGCAATTTGGATTGCAACCTGTCAGCACGGACACTGGGGCGTACAGTTTCGACACAATCTTGGTCAAAAGGTTGATGGCTAGGTCTTTGAGTTGATACGACGGCACCTCAAAGCCTACAGATCTTCCAATCGCAACCTCGACAGTGGTTTCCAGGGCATCACGAGTTCCCACTACATCGCCATTACAGACTTTAACTCGCTCGAACCAAAGAGAACTCGACACAGTCCTGAGGGTTGCCTGACATTGGTCACTAATCGGTAGAGGCGTCGGCGTCCTGATTGCTTGCAAGGCTTTGCGATATCGGGATCCCACCCAAATTGCACAAAACCACCTTCATACATTCGCGCGTGTTGGGATGTTTCCAGTCTACAAACGGTCCATGGCCAATTGCTCAGATGATGTCCACGTGCCCGCCAATTTCCAGGCCAATCCACACCCAAGTCGCCAACATTACAAAGGCAACCAACATCCACGATGCTTGTGCAGACTCTGCTTCCTTCAACTTATTCGTGGCGCTGGAAAGTCTGCTGGCCAGCTCCTCTTTCTCCGCAATTAAACCATCAACCATGGCACGGGCGTCTTCAAAGGTTTGAGGGTCCTTGTAAGTCATCGCGGTGTCATCCGTGTAGATCCGGTAATCCGTTTCAGTATCAGAGTTCATGTTATTTTTTCCCTGGTTTGCAAATAGATTACTACTGGGCAAGTCGGTTTTCGTACGCGCTATTGCTTCCATAAACCCGGAAGTCGTCGCTTCTATCAGGTTTCTTCGAGTTGCCATTTGGTTCATCACTACCATGGCCTGACGTTCTGGAAGAGCGCAGAGGGATTGTGTCCAGATTACCCTGACTGCAAAGAGTGGTTACGCATATATGGGCATATGCTGGAGGTGTCGGGAGCAATTACCTCGTTGAGGGGATTGAGACGATCGTAGCGTCGTATTTAGCGAGCGCATCGACACAATGTGTTGTCCAGTAT
>JANQOL010000097.1 GCA_028289675.1 Pirellulaceae bacterium | reverse complement strand
GACCCGAAATCGCCAGCTGCTCCGAGCCCGTTGTTGACAACTGAGATAAATCGACCACGCTCGCCATTCGAAGACTGTCCACCAGAAGTACGGGTTCGTGCGACTCGCACCGTTTGTCCCTGCGACTCACACTAGTTTCGGTCTTTATGATACCAGAAACTGATTTTTTTGATTTTCGGCCCTGCCACGCCCCAGTCGCTAGCGTGGTACGGCACTGGCCCGAGGGTCAATGCCTGACGGTCACCCCGCGCAGCAGATTGCCAGCAAAGCTAAACACCAGGATTCCAAGCATATACAGCAAGTATACGCCCGGCCAAGGTCCGTCCACCATAATCAGAATCAGGGCCGTGAAACAGAGTATTGCCAGCACGATGGAGATCAATACGGTCACCAACGTTGGCCAACCTTCGTCAACTTCAAAGGCCGTTGATACCGGTAGGGTAAGGAATACCGGCGCGAGCAACATCACAATAGCGCCGGGAAAGTCCCCGCGAACCAACTGCATTAGCCCGCCCGCGACACCGATCAGAATGCACACGGCGACCAGGTTCGAAGCCCATTTCTGTTTGTTGCTCAGCAAGAATTTGCCAAACGGGTGAAACCTCAAGAACGTGTTGAACAGAGGATTGGCAATCCAGCTGAGCAAGCAGAACGCTAAATACAGGACAGAGATTGGAGTCACGTACGGTTGCATGGCCGGGTATTGATTGGCCAGTGTGCGTAGCAAACGCATGCCGAAGAACAAGCCCAGGATGATGGCCCACTGCGCCGACTTGCCCATACGTCCCACGAACGAGTAGAACCGGTAGACCAGGCGGAATAGCAAGCGATCGTTGTTAAGCGCCTGGATCATGCCCGTGCGGGCAAATTCGTATGTCGGATCCAGCCGCAGCGCTTCGCGAAACGAATCCTGAGCTTGGCGGTGGTTTCCGTTTTGCATGTGCGTCCAGCCGCGCATGGCATGTGCTTCGGCTGAATCTGGATTGCGGGCCACCGCTGCTTCCGCGTCGGCAACCGCATCTTGAGCGCGCCCCAAGCGCTCCAAGGCCAGTGAACGAATAGCCGCGCAGCCCTCGTGGTCGGGATCGATCTCCATCCCTCGCGAAGCGGCGTCCAAGGCTTGTCCCCAACGCTCCTGTTGCGCCAGTATCGAACCAGCCAGCGCAAAAAAAGCTGGCCTGTAGGAGTCCAAGCGGATCGCCTCTTCGACGGACACCAGTGCCTCCGGCAAACGGTTGCGCTTCTCCAACACCGTGGCCAGCGCGTAGTGCGACAGCGACTCGTCCGGGGCCAAGTGGATGGCTTGCTCGGCCTCGCGCGTGGCGTCATGCCATTGGTCCCGGTCGTGCGACATGCACAAGGCCAGCAGCGCGTGCGCTTCGGCAAAATCTGGATTCTGCGACAACAACTGACGTAGTTGATCTGCGGCCAATTCGGGGCGGTTTTGGCTAATCAGTAGTTGGGCACGTTGAAGCAAGACTTCAGGATTCATTTCAGCTTCAGGTACTCCAAGATGTCGTCGTAAGTGCCGCCTTGGTTGGCGTACACGGCGTGGTTCTTGGCCGTGGCAAACCATTCGCGCGTCGATGCCTTGACGGTCTTCAAAGCGGCCAGCAGATCTTTGGTGGTCAGAGGCGTCGGGCGACCACTGCGAATCGCGTCTTGGAGCTTGGTTTCCACGGCGCGGTCCACGACGGCTTTTAAGTCGGCGCCCGAAAAATCGCGTGCTTTCTTGGCCACTTGCGCGGGATCCACATCTTGAGCCGGTTTGCCATCCAACA
>JANQOL010000095.1 GCA_028289675.1 Pirellulaceae bacterium | reverse complement strand
TGGAGTGAAGGCTTCCTCCGATGCCAGCATCGGAGGATCTCGTTGACGGCTGAAGCTCGGACTCCAGCGGGCGCAGGGTTAAGCTTAGACGCGGATAGCGCGGCCCACTGCTACAGAGCGGGTGTCGTGGTACCCTGGTCGCAAGATTCCCACTGGGCGACCATGCGCATCGCCTCTTGCATCGCCGCCCGGTCGATAGCGTGCACATCCACCGGTTGGCCCACATCGCGGATTAAGGTGATGGTCAGCTCGCCGCCCAAGTGCTGACGGAACTCTTCCAAGCCGTCAAAGATGACTTCGTCGCAAAGCGTGTCGTGCCAAATCGGGAGACGCAGTTTTTGCAATGCCTCGCACGTTTGCGAGACGATCTTCAGCGGCAGCCCCAGCGTGAGATGTGAATAGCACACGTCCACCGCGATGCCAATTCCCACCGCTTCACCGTGGCGAACCTCGTAGTTCGTGATGGCTTCCAGCTTGTGCGCAGACCAATGCCCAAAATCCAACGGTCTGGCTTGCTGCAATTCGAACGGATCGCCACCTCGGGTAATGTGATGCAAATGGAGCAGCACGGAGTTTCTCAGTGCGTGCCGCACGGCGCTGGATTTCCTGCTAGCAATATCGCCGCCGTGCTCATGCAAGTAACGAAAGAAGGCCGGGTCCTTCAGCAACGCAACTTTGACGGCCTCGGAAAATCCGCACCGAAAGTCTCGATCGCTCAGTCCCGTCAAGAGTTGCTCATCGTTGACGACCGCCCAAGGAGTGGCAAACACGCCCTTCCAGTTCTTTTTGCCGAACCAGTTCACGGCATTTTTAACCCCGACACCGGAATCCGCTTGGGCCAACGTGGTCGTCGGTAGCCGAATCAACCGGATGCCTCGATGCGCGATGGCAGCCGCGTATCCGACGGCGTCCAAAACCGCTCCGCCGCCGATGGCCAACACGTAACTCCGGCGATCCAAATTGTCATCGTTGATTGCGTGTAGTAATTCGTCGATGATGGCCGAGTCGTTCTTGACGGCTTCACCGCCGGGCAGCAATTCCGCCGGACGCACTAGTTCCACATTGTCAGCAGCCAGCAACTTGGACTGCAACCGTGGCCGGAGCCGAGGGTCCCACGCGTCCAGACCGTCGTCCATCCAGACCTGCACTCTAGCCGGCTGTCCATGATCGCTGTGCAGTAGCTGGTGAAGGACGTCGATGTCCGCGCCCAGACAGTCGTGGGTGAACCGCAAGCGATGCGTCATGGGCACGGCAAACTCGATATCAAATTCTGACGAATCCGACGACGATCCAAACACTTCGCTCATTCGACGTTCAACAACAGGTGGGACGTGGCAATAAGGCGGAATTGGGAACCGCGGGTGCGAGCCGCACGGATGCATCACCCATTGATAAAGCAACACGTCATCGCGCGCCGGCACTTCCTATTTTAACTACGACGTTGGCCCGGACCACCCTGTTTGTTTCACTCGCCGGACAGTCCAAGCCAACCAGTCACCACTCGTCCGCACCAGTCGCCACCCTATCCGTTCAGAAACGCGAAACGCAGCCAGCAAAGTCAACCCGATTGATACGCTTTCAAATGTTCCAGAAGTGACGGGCGTGCAAAACTGAACAAACCCTGAGACAATCGAAATCCGAACTGTGCCAGTCGATCCTGACTCCGCGTAGACTGGCGGCCTTCCAATCATCACGTTCCGCATTCATCGAAAGCTGCCCGGACATGCGAAGACACGGACCTTGGGTAATTCATCGATCCGAGCAGATGTATGCTGATCCTTGGATCGAAGTCCAACGCGATCAAGTCACGCGCCCCGACAATCAACCGGGAACGTACGCCACCGTGGCGCTCAAATCTGGTGTCTGCGTCATCGCTCTGGGGCCGGATCGCCAAGTTCATCTGACCAGCGAGTTTCATTATGCGGTGGGCCGAGTAACTCTCGAAGGAGTCAGTGGCGGCATCGAAGACAACGAGACTGCCGAGGGCGCGGCACAGCGTGAGCTGGCCGAAGAGCTTGGCCTGCAAGCGGCGCGATGGACCCATCTGGGCCAAGTCGATCCGTTCACCGCCGCCATTCGGTCCACGGTCGATTTGTTTCTAGCGCAGGATTTGACCGAATGCCAGCGAGATCTGGAGGGTACGGAGCTGATCGAAAGGGTGACCATGCCCCTGGACGAGGCCATCGAGCTGTGTCGTCGAAGCGAGATTTCGCATGCGCCCACCTGCGTGGCCCTGCTAAGGCTGGCACTGGATTTCAGCAACTGAACCAATTTCAGCAGCTGCACCACGCGCCAGGCGTTGGCAGATTGCCGGTTCGCCCACGCATCTATAGAGGGCCGGTGCCGTGAGTTATTTCGTGGCAATCTGGTGTCGGTGTGTAAGATTGGCGAACAGCCTGCGTTTAGCCTGATGAGTTACGCCACCACGGGCCTTTCCGAGCCAGCGCTGCTCCCAACCCAGCAATGGGGCGGCCTCGCATGGACGTGGGTTTTGGCCGCAACGAAAGATGCTAGCTGACGGGGCCGTCCACCTGACTTGGCATGCCATGACCTCCACTCCTGAAACCCGATATAGCTTGCTTGGCAAGTTGAGGAATTCCCAAGATGCGGAGGCTTGGACGGAGTTCGCTAGCATCTATCAACCACTGATTTTGCGGGTTGCCATCCGGCGTGGATTGCAGCACGCCGATGCGATTGACGTCACACAAGAAGTCTTGACGCGAGTTGCCGCAGCCATCGATTCGTTCCAAGTTGGTCCGAATGCTAATTTTCGAGGCTGGTTGTATCGCTTGACGCGCAATTTAGTCATCGATTTTCTCCGTCGTCGCCGTCATTCACCCCTGGTGCAATGTGATGCGCCCTTGGAAGGTTTGGCGGACCCCGATGCCGATGAATCTCTCGAATTTCAGATGGAGTTTCAACGGCAAGTATTGCGCATGGCGGCCAAGGAGGTTCGGCGACAGGTGCAACCGAGGACCTGGCAAGCGTTTTGGAGAACGGAGATCGAGCGCGAGCCAGTTGAGCAAGTCGCTCGGGAACTCGATCTGAGTCCTGGGGCCGTGTACGTAGCTCGCTCTCGAATGTTGGCGCGGCTGCGAAAATGCTCGGAGGCCCGTTGGGCCGCTACACAGGAGCTGGAGCAATGAACCACATACCCGATGAAGATCTGCGGCAAGTCGTTGATGAGCTACCGACTGCGCAGCCCCAAGAGACTATCGAATCTCATTTGGCCGAGTGCCAACATTGCCAAAGTCGGTTGATGGAGGTGGCCGCGGGGCTGGAATGGCGAGAGCAATTCAACAGCAGCGTGGCCGATTTGCGTCCCGAAACTTCCACTTGGTCATCGGTGGCGGCCTCAGAGGACAGTCGTCTGGTAGAGCCCGTACCTGCCGGCGATCAGTTCGATCTGGAAACGCTCAAGCACTTGCTGCAGGACATTCTG
>JANQOL010000062.1 GCA_028289675.1 Pirellulaceae bacterium | reverse complement strand
GGCCCCCGGCTTCATGTCCCATAGGTCAATGGTGGACGGACCGCCGCCCATCCACAGCAAAATCGCTGACTTGCGATTCTGCTTCATTTCTTGGGCATGCACGCGCAACGAATTGCCCAACGCCAGCGACGATCCCAGCAAGGCGGAAGCTCCGGTCGCGTGCCGCATGAAATGTCGGCGCGTCATTCCCAAAGGTGTCTGACTGTGATTCCACAACACGGTTGGAACTCCCATCGAGGTCGAAAAACTCAAAGTCGCTGTGCTATTGGTCGCTGTGATATATGTTGCTGGGCTATTGAACCAAAATGAACTCGTTGCTGTTCAAAATGGCCCACCACAAATCCTGCAGCGCCTCGGCCGATTTACCGGGCCCGCGAGCTCGCAACAATTGTTGCGCCAATTTCTGTTCTTCAGACCGAGCCTTCCGTGATAAGCCGGCCATGAACAGACCGTTGACTTTCTCGCTAAGCTTGGCGTTGCTGCCGGCCAGCATGCCCAGCCAGGACGTCGACTCGGTAGCCGTCGCGCGGCGCACCAGATCTCCGTTGAACATCATCAAAGCCTGTGGGATCGAACCGTTGAACGTAGTCGCTTCATCACCTTCGTCGGTACCGAAGGCCACGACGAACTGGCGCAGCCAGCGATCGCGCTCGGCTTGCTGTTGTTCTAGAGATCCGCGAGCTTGCCCACCTACGTTCACCAGCGATTGGTACAGCTGTTCGGCACTCATTTGCCGCAGATAAAAATGGCTGAACTGGGGATTGGCGCCCGTAACGGGATCGTCGGCTTCATTTCCCGAACTGATGCGGCTGGACAGCTGATAGGGTTTTGACAAGGTAATCCACCGCATTAAAGCTCGCAGATCATAGCTGGATTTCCGGAACTCCTCTCCCAAGCGATCCAGCAACTCGGGATGCGACACCAACGTATGCGGACCCAAGTCGTCCATGGGTTTCGTAAACGCGTAGCCCAAGAAGTGGGCCCACATGCGATTGACGATCATCTTCTCCAGGTACTCGCTGCCCACAATCATCTTGGCCAGCTCGGTTCGGCGGTTCACGTCCGACACGTAGCCGCTACGCTCGATGGCCGTGCCATCGACAAACACCGGGTAGGCGACCTTCGTCAATCCGTTTCGTTCCTCGAAGTAGATCTCCGCCTCTTCGGGCCGGCCACCCTCGCCAGGAAAATCCTGATCCACCAGTTCGGCGAAGTCGACATCGCGTGTGCCGCGAACGAAACGGCGGAGCGCTCTGGTCTGACGAAAGAACGCGTTGAACTCCCAGAATTTTTGTTGCTTCCATTGATTGAACGGATGATTGTGGCACTGAGTGCATTGCACCTGCAGTCCCAAGAAAATCCGCGATGTCGACGATGTTGCCAGCGTGCCATCCTCGGCGTTGACCTTGTCGACCAGAAAGTTCGTGGCGCCGTTGAACCCTTCTGTCCCTGGTTTGGTCGTGCCCGAGGCACTCACCAACTCGTACACCATTTGATTGTACGGCACGTTGCGGGCAAAGCAGTCTCTCAAGTATTTGCCCATGCCCTGGCGGCTGACCAAAGATCGACGGTCCATACCACCGCTGCGACCGATCAAAATGTTGCTCCAGATCGTACCCCAGTGGCGAGCAAACTCTTCGGTGTAGCGCCCGTCTTCCAACAGTTGCCCGACGAGCGACTCACGCTTTTGGGCGTCCCGGCTACGGACAAACTCATTCAGCTCTTCGTAGGTTGGCGTGCGCCCGATCAAGTCCAGGAAGACACGCCGACACCACTTGCCATCCTCCTCCACCGGCGACGGCCTTAGCCCATAGTCACCCCATTGCTGGGTCATGGCAGCATTGATCAGTTTGACCTGGGCAATATTGGGTTCGGGCGCATTGGCTGCGCGTGCTGTGCCAGCGATGAACACCGCCAAGCCCAGGACCGTCATGTTGCAAAGAATCCGATTAACCATCCCCAGGGTACTCCTGCTGCCGCAGCGCAAGTGCTGCTGGCCAGTTGTGCTCAATTCCTCAGCCGCTCCAATTCCACTGCTGCCCCAAAATCAACCAGCGACAGGGCACCCACAAACGACATGGCGTCGACAAACAATACAGCGAACTGCGGTCCTCCGGTGACAGGGCCGCGACAATCGTCCCACACGGGCCAATGTTACAGGCCGCCCTCCACACCAAAGTAAAACGATCCCGAGTGATCGTCAGACTAGAGCATCTTCACTTTGACGTAGCCTGTTTTCGGCGAAACGAACCACCGCTGTCGTAGGGACGCAAGCCACGTGACCAGGCGACTCGCACCGGCCATCCAACCTCTATTCTACATCTGAAGAGCGATTTCCCGACCGAGAATGTACTCAGAAATCCCGGGGTCCCCAGCAGGCCGCTTGGGGGGCCAATTCGATCAGCCTAATCGCTATAGCCCCGGGGCAATCGCTACAGCCCTGGCGGTGTTGCCGCCCGGCATCCCGTACCTGGCTCCCCGCTGTGTCTCAGGCGGCGTCGACAGCACTTTGCAGCTTGCGGACTGCCCGCGACAGTAGTACCCGCGTGGCCACATCCGACTTGCCCAACCGCTTGGCGATCTCCTGGCTGGACAGGCTCTCCAGATAGCGCCAACGAATCGCTTGCCGCATATCTTCTGACAGCTGCTCCATTGCTTGATACACCCGCATCAACCGCACGTCACGCGACACTGCTTCACTCGGTGATGTCATGCTGGCCACGAGCAAATCGGCAAAGCCCGCGCGGCTGCCTGACGCGGACGGACGATCCACAGAGACCTCTTGGGCCGCATTGCGCTTCTGCGCGGCAAAATGATACCGATGCAGATCAACGATCTGACGATCCATGACATGCATCAGCCAACCCAACGGAGCCTGTTCACCAAAATCGACGCGTGGCAAGTCCTTGACCGCGCGCGCCAAGGTTTCCTGCAGAATGTCCTCCAAGTCCAACTTGCGCCGCAAGCCGCTACCGACCTTCCGCTCGAGGGCTCGCATTAACTGCGGTCGATGGGCGTCGGCATAAGCGGCCAAAGCTTCGGTGTCGCCAGCTCGTAGACGGCTCACCAAGCCTTCGATATTTTCCTCAGACATGCGACACTCCGGTTTCCAGTAGTTGTCGACTTGGTGCGTGCCAGCGGGAGTCCTAGCTAGCAGGACAGCGCCACCATCAAGTCTTGGCCAGCACGCAGCGCAAGTCAGTGCCATATGTCACTTCGAAACTTGCACGCCCCGGATGCGCGATTGTACGCCAGCAGAGACCTTCCGTCGAATTACGCGGCATAGAAGCCAGCAGCGGAGCACCTGTTGGACTTCGCACACAATCGTAGCGGCTGCGCTCAGGCCAGTTCGGTGTTGGGTGCCGCGTGCAGAGGTCCAAGGTCGAATGGGGCGCGCACTCGAGCCTCACCGCCATCCAGGAAATCATCTGCGTCGTCGACAGTGTCCAGCGAATCTGAAGCCGATTGGACCAGTAGATACAGCCCCAGCAACATCACGCCGGCCAGCACGACACCGATGCCCGCTGCGATCCAGCCGATGAGGCTCTTCTTGACACCGAACAACTGCCGCGTGTCTTCCTTGAAGATCCAAGCCGATAGCGACACCGCGGCCAGCAAAGGAATCAGGGCACCAAAAAACGGGCCCTGCTCAAATCCTTCCACGAACACCATCACCATGTCCGCCAATCGGACAACCAGAAAGTAGGCGTAGCTCATGGAGACCAGGAACCAACCCCACGGCTTGCGCATCAACAGCCCCACGCCTCCAGCGATCAATACGGTCGCCGTCAGCGAAAAAAACGCGATGCCAACGCCGATCCCCAAGCTCAATTCGGGGATGGACGCTTCGATCTTCTGCAAGAAACTGGCCGCCACCACCAGCAACACGGCCAAACCACCGCAGACCAGCGCGTTCAGGAAGTTCAAGACGGCGACGAAGATGATCATGCCATTGGCACCCTTCGCTTTTTCCGCCCGCTCCTCCGAATCGTCTGCAAAGCGTTTGAGGGTTGCCCGGTCGTTGTTGCTCGTGCTCGGTGAATACAGCTGTTCGTATGGCGATGTCCTTTGGAAATCCGATTCGGTCAGGTCATCAAAGACACTGGCCAAACCACTCGACGGCGCGGACTCCGGTGGAGCCGACGCACCGTCGGCGCCGGCGGCAGCCACCGCTTTTTGAGGCTTGGTTGGCTCGGAATCAGAGTTGCCGCTGGGGACGGTCAGTTTGTAGCCGCACTTGCATTTCCCCGTCTTGCCAGCCATCTTGTCTGGCACAGTCATCACGTGCTGGCATTGCGGACAAGCAAACTTGATTGGCATTAAATCTGTACCAAGGGGATCCGAGAAGGACGAGCGCAACCTCGCCCGTGCCAGACATTTACTGATCTAAGTCTATTCGTAAATTGGATAGAAACAACCGAAGCCGTGTTCACAAAACACGCCTGGGTCGTTGTACCGCTGGTGTCGATCCAAACCGCTGATCGTCTGCATCTGATCTTCGGTGAGCGAAAAGTCAAACAAGGCCAGATTCTCGGCCAACCGCTCGGGTCGGCTGGTTTTGGGAATGACGGCGGTTCCGCGCTGCACGCCCCAACGAAGCACGACTTGTGCGGGCGATTTGCCCAATTCATCCGCTATTTTTCGCACGCAGGGTTCTGCCAGCACAGAATCGCTGTCCGTCGCCATGCCCAACGGGACATACGAACCGGCACCCAACGGAGAAAAGGCAGTGGTGGCAATCGACTCTTGCTGGCAGTAACGCAGCAATTTCGATTGCGTCAAATAAGGATGGGATTCGATTTGCAACACCGCTGGCCGCACCGACGCGTAGGACAGCAAGTCTCGGATTAACGAGCACCCAAAGTTGCTGACACCGATGTGCTTGACCAATCCAGCTTGGTGGGCTTCTTCTAACGCACCCCAAGTGTCGGCGATGGGCACCGAGGTAGTGCGCATGACAGGTTCGTCCGCTTGAGGGTCAAATAGCCAGCCCGGTGGATATCGCTGTTCCATGGGTACGTACTGCAGCGAGATCGGAAAGTGGATCAAGTACAGATCCAAATAGTCCACCGCCAAGTCACGCAGCGAACGTTCGAGCGCGGGGCGGACGTGATCTGGATGGTGGTACGTGTTCCACAACTTGCTGGTCACCCACACGTCGTCGCGGTGACACAATCCGGCTTGTAGCGCTTTCTTGAGACCCTCTCCCGCCTCGGCTTCGTTCCCGTAGTCGCAGGCCGCATCCAAATGCCGATAGCCTGCCTGGATGGCCGCATAGACCATGTCCGCCGTTTGCTCGTTGGCAATCTTCCATAGACCTAGGCCGACGCTTGGGAGCCGCGCACCGCCGCGAACGTCAATTGCGGTGTTGGAATCAGACATGACCTCAGACATACGGCACGGACTTTCGAAGCACTTATCAAACAACCAGAACGCAGGCAACTAGAACGCAGGCCAGATCGTACCACACGTCCGGCGAGAATCAGACGGGTTCGGCGTCCTACCAATCGACAGCTTGACGATAGGCCGATTTCCCTCCGACGATTGGCAAGGTCAACTGCGTGGCCTGCAGGTCGACGGTCAGCTTCGTCCCTGGCGGCGGCTGTAGGGTGAACTCGCGATCGCTGGAAAAGATCATCAAGCCAATCTTTTGGCCGATAGGCACAATCTGATCATCTGGCTGCAGATCAAACTCCAAGTCCACAAACTGGCCAGGCTGGAGTGGTTGGCTTTCGCGATCGGACGTTGCATTCTGTGGATCTGCCCAGCCTCGAGTAATCAAATTCTCCGTGATCTTGACCTTGGAGCCCGTCTGCCATGGCAACGACACCAGCCAGACTGACAAATTGGCCGCCGGCTGATCGGAGGCCAATCGGATGCGCAGCCGCGGGTAGCCGGACAAATGCAGTGGTTTTCTCAGTTCTTCCGTCACGAACAACAACCGGTGTTCGGTCCACTCCGCTTGAGCCAGCGTAGCTCCAGAAAAGGAGAAATTATCAACCAGCGTCTGCTGGCTTTCATCGCTCGCCGGAGACAAACTCAATTGGCCTTGGCCGATCCCATTCCCGGTGGGAAACAGCGTCACGTTGCGTGCGTCCGGATGCGGATAGTCGGGATAGCTGGTCGGTTCATCCCGCGGATCATCCTCGCGCACGATCCAAGCTCGCGGTTCGTCTTCCACGCCATTCTGGATGCCGTACAAGTACCGAGTGAACCAACGATTCATCAGTCGCAACGGCGGCGGACCACCGTGCCCATTTTGGTGGAAGTACGACTGCACCGGCACACCCTTTTCCCGCACTGCCGTGTAGATTCTCACGCTGTGCTCGGGCACGACGTTCCAGTCATTGAACGCGTGAGCCATCAACAGAGGTGCCTTGAGCGGCTCCAGATCGTTTAAGTAGTCGCGGCCTGCCCAAAAATCGTTGTAGTCTCCCGTGATCCGGTCCTGACCTTGCGCCATTTCCTCATCACGGACTTCACAGTCACAATACTCGCGGCGTTCAGGATTTCCGCTGTGGATAAAGTCGTACAACACGTCGATGTCTTCGCCCATGTAAC
This sequence comes from Pirellulaceae bacterium, assembly GCA_028289675.1. Lineage (GTDB taxonomy): Bacteria > Planctomycetota > Planctomycetia > Pirellulales > Pirellulaceae > Aureliella. The sequence goes on along the minus strand of JANQOL010000062.1, from coordinate 1,664 downwards.
CGCCCGGATGCCGGACTAGTCCATTGGAGCGGTAGTAATGGTAGTAGGACGTATTGGGTGCGATGGGAATGATTGCTTCCAGTCCTTCGACACCGGTGGTCGCCGCCGCTAGCGGCAGCGTGCCGTTGTACGACGTGCCGGTCATGCCGACTTTACCGGTGCACCAATCGGCAAAAACTTGTTCGTCATTGTCGACTTCCGTAAAGCCTTTGGCTCGGCCGCACAGCCAGTCAATCACGGCTTTGGGAGCCAACGACTCGTTGTCACCGCCTACAGTGGGGCACCCTTGCGAAAGCCCGGTGCCAGGTGACGAGGAATGCACGACCGCGAATCCGCGTGGTACCCAATCTTTGACATGCGAACGAGAAATCAAGGGCCGCTGCTCTCTGGCATCAAAAGGTGGAGGGATCTTTCGTTCCGGCGGTTCGGCGCCCAAAGCGTGCCGGGTTTTCCAAAAGTAGGCGCGCCCACCAGGACTGGTGCCGGCGAAGTAAGGACTAGTCACATAAATGACCGGTACCCGCAGCTCTTCTGTTTCGGTTTGCTTTTGCCTGGTCACCGCCACGTGCATCCGATCCAGCCCGCCATCGCCGTCGGAGTCAAACTCAGTTTCGACAAACAAATCATGGCGAATCCAATCGTCGGAATCCTTGAACTCGGGGACCACTTGAGCCGCGCCGTCTTCGAATACTGGACCAACCTGCGCCTCGCAAGGCATGACGGCGGACCAACCCCAGATCAGCCAAAGAATGCACGACTTGGTTAACGCTGTCCGCTGGCAAAGTACTATCATGGAATGATGCTCTCGGAAGTTGAGCTGGTAAATGACGCCTTCGGTCCACCAATCGGTTTGGTGCCGCCGATGCGTTGTCGAGACAACCAGCATGATTGACGGCTACGTGATCCCCAACCGCGTGTGAGATCCCATGGCAATCGAATTGCAAGATTCTACCATCGGTGAAAATGCAGCTCTGTCAATTGCAGACGCGACTGTCGGAATTCTTCGCGATCGTTGGCTGCAGGGTTCGCGGCTGTCTAGCCAGCCGGCGATCTGGTTGATGCTGGTCTGGCTCCTGAGCTTGTGCGCCGCCAGCCGTCCGGCAGACGCGCAAGTCCCAGATGTGCGCGACGAAGCTCTCTCCCCAGAGGCCTCCGCGCAACAGTTCCAATTGGCGTCTGGGTACTCCTGGACGATGCTGGCCAGCGAACCCCAGGTCATCGACCCCGTGGAAGCCCATTTTGATGACGCTGGGCGACTGTGGGTGGTGGAGATGCGGGACTATCCGTTTCCCAAGGGGCCGCCCGATGGCACCATCAAAGTCTTGGAGGACAGCGACGGCGATGGCCAGCTGGATCGGGCGCATGTCTTCGCCGACGGCCTCGACATGCCGACTGGCTTGGCTCTGTGGCGCGACGGGGCGGTGGTCACCGTGGCCGGACAAATTGTATTCTTGCGGGATTCGGACGGCGACTTGCAAGCTGACCAACAGATTCCTTGGTTGGAGGGGTTTGCGCAAGAGAATGAGCAGCTTCGGGCCAACCATCCGCAACTGGGGCCGGATGGCTGGTGGTACGTCGCCTGTGGGCTGCGCGGTGGCCGCGTGCGTTGGTCCGAATCGCCCAGTTCTAGTCCACCTCGAGCGGACGCGAAATACGCGCCGGAA
>JANQOL010000060.1 GCA_028289675.1 Pirellulaceae bacterium | reverse complement strand
CCACGGCGGCCACAATCGGCTTGGGACACATCAGCATTTGTTCTAGGAGCGCCTGCAGTGACTGCATGTCCGAAAACCACTGCTGCATGGCTTGCTCAGACTCAGCCGTTTCTCGCAACTCCGCCACATCCAAGCCGGAACAGAAATGGGCTCCCGCGCCGGTCAGTACGATACCGCGCACACTTTTCTGTTGCCTTAGATCGTCGATGGCCTCTTGCAGGTCGGCCACCATGGAACGGCTCAGGGCGTTGCAGCGCTTTGGATTGTCCAAGATAATAGTGCCCGTGGGCGCGTTGACTTTGACCGACAGCATCCTGATTTCTCCGAGGCAACTGTGTTAACAACTAAAGACTTCCACCGCGCCCGCGCGCAGACCAATGGCGATTCTCAAGCTTGCGTCGCGCTGCAGAATTGCGGTGGCAGGAAACTGCGGCATTCTAGGTTAAACCGCCGGCCGTTCCAATTGTCATGTAAGCGACTGGCATTTGAGCGACTTGCGCGGCTAATGCTCTGGATGGCGGTCGCCATGACGCCGGCGTTGCAAGCCGCTGGCCAGCAGCCTGGCGCGGACAAGCGGCCGAACGTCGTCTTTATCATTTCCGACGACCAGGCCTGGAACGACTATTCGTTCATGGGCCACGCCCACATTGAGACACCCAAGCTGGATCAGCTGGCTGCAGAGAGTCTGGTCTTTACTCGCGGGTATGTGCCCGACAGTTTGTGCCGTCCGTCGTTGGCGACCATCATCAGCGGTTTGTACCCTCACCAGCACGGAATCGTCGGCAATGATCCTCCACCCAATCAAGCTGCATCAACAGCCCGCGGGCGTCTGTACCGGAATCCCGAGTACCAAGCGGTGGTCGAGGAGTATTTGCGGCTGCACATCGATCGACTTGAGACTTTGCCGGACCGCCTAGCACCGTTGGGTTACCGTAGCTTTCAAACTGGAAAATGGTGGGAAGGCAGTCCTAGCCGCGGCGGCTTCGATGACGGTATGACCCACGGAGACGTTAACCGCGGTGGCCGGCACGGAGATTTGGGATTGAAGATAGGCCGCGAAGGCATGCAGCCCATTACCCGTTTCGTCCGCGAGTGTGCACAGGATCAGGTACCGTACTTCCTGTGGTACGCACCCTTCATGCCGCACACACCACATACGCCGCCTGCCCGGCTGCTCGACAAATATCGCGAGCTCGCACCGACGGTGCCCATTGCCAAGTACTGGGCTATGTGCGAATGGTTTGACGAAACGGTTGGTGAGTTACGTCAGGTGATTGCAACCGAAAGCGATCCGAACAATACGATCATCGTGTACGTTTGCGACAACGGATGGATCAATCAACGTGAGGCCAGCCGCTACGCACCGCGCAGCAAGCGGACACAGTACGAAGGCGGTATTCGGACACCCATCATGGTGCACTGGCCCGGGCGGATTGCGCCGCGGCAAGACGACCAACACGCAGTATGCAGTATTGATATCGTGCCCACCATGCTGCAGTTGATTGGACAACCCCAAGATCCCGAGCTGCCCGGCATCGACCTTACCAATACGGCGAAAGTTGCCGCCCGCCAGGTCTTGTTTGGAGAGATTTTCGAGCACGATATCCAGAGTATGGATGACCCGCGAACCAGCCTGTTGTATCGCTGGGCCATCGAGGGAAATATGAAGTTGATCGTGCCCAACTCCGAGCGCGTGCCCCAGGCTGCCGTCGAGTTGTTCGATCTGCAAAACGATCCTTGGGAAGAGCATGATTTGGCCGCATCACAGCCCGAGTTGGTGAACCGACTGACCGAAGCCATCAATGCGTGGTGGCCGTAAGGCGTGCCGCGATGTCTTTCGCTACTCGTCAAGGCGCCTGGTTATAGGCTTCGACTTCAAAGGGATTGTCTCGATAAGCGTCGCGTCCGACGCACCACAGATAGGCGGAGGCCAGCAAATAAGCGGGACCCATCAACGGTCCCCAGCGTTCAAACTGCCGGACGTGGACTCGTTCGTGCTCGCCCACAGTTTCTAGTCCACTGCCAGTCTGGCCAAGGATAACATGCCCGAGCGTCATGCCGGCCGTCGTCGGTCCGGTAGGCAGTCGTCGAATGAGCCACCGCGTCGATCCGCCATAAAATTCTAACGCCCCGTCGCGCCAACGACCGTGGCCACCCAGCAGCAATCCTAGGCAGCCGATGCACAGTCCCAACGCGCTGTACGGGCTAGCCCAGATCACCAAAATCGTCTTCCACGTGGCTTTCAAGATTCTATGCATGCAATTCCATGGTGAGGAGTCGGTAAGAAAGCTGGCTGGCTTGAAAACATCTTGACCTTCGCCGGCGATTTTGGCTACTAGCACACTGTTATTGTCGGCCAAAACGCTGCTACATGTTGCCGGCCTAGAGCTGTCTAGTTGTCAGCGTAGAAGCGGTATCCGCCGTGCCCACTTTGAGCATTGTGAATGCGTCACCAGCTTGTCAATTCAACGGTCCACACGCTGGTGAAACGCAGCCTTCTTGTTGGCTGGTGCGCGCTCGTCGGATGGTGCTTGGCTCGTCCCAGCTGGGCACAACGCATTCAGTTCCCACCCAGCAACGGACTGCGACCGATCCAAGCTGGTCCAGTACCGGGAACGGGAACGCCGACCATGGTGCCGATCAATCCCGCCACCCAATCCGGCATCTTCCCGTCGACGGGGCTAGGAAGTCCCACGTTTGATCCATACGCGGGCGGTACAGGTGGCGTGGCTGGAGCCGTCCCGTTGCCGCCAGCGGGAGGGTTCAATTCCGGCTTCGGCGGTTTCCCAGCTTACAACGGTCCGTCGCCTGCGTTGCCAGGCGCTGGACAAAGTGCCATTGTGGGCACGTTCCCCAATACGGCGCCGACGTTGAGTCAGCCGGGGATATATCCCAACAACAGTCCTTCCGCCCTGTTTCCCGGTCAAGTTCCCGCTGGAGGCAATGGCAGTTTGTTCGGCGGTTTCTTTTCCAATCTGTTTAGTGGGTTCGGCGGCCAGCCGTCCGGCTCATTGACTTATCCGGTGCAACCAGGGGCTATCCAACCCGGCGTCATTCAGCCGGGAGTTGTGCAACCTGGAGTTCTACCGCCCAACTATGGATCGAGCTGGGGGAACTGGAATCCACAGGGATCCGTGTTCAACAACGGGGCAACCTATCCGCAGTTCATTCGGTTCTTTCAAGGTCCTCGATTCCGGCACGCCTATGTGCATGGGAACAATGACGCGGACGCGCTGATGATCAACGATTCAGATCTGTCACTGGCGTTTGCAGTGCCCAATTTTTTGTTTTCCACCCAGCCGTTGTACCTGTTGCCATCGTTCTCGCTGCACCAATGGGATGGCCCTCATCCGCCGGCGGCAGCGGATTTGCCTGCCTTGGCCTATTCCGCATTTCTGGACAGCGGTTGGCAATCGGATCCCGCTCGAGTGCTAGGAGCCGAACTCGGGTTACGGGTGGGAATGTTCACCGACTTCGACACGGCCAACTCGGATAGTCTACGGATCATGGGCCGCGGCATCGGCCGCATTCGGTTGACCCCTACGACCACTGCGAAATTGGGCGTGCTGTATTTGGATAGAAACAAGGTCAAATTGTTGCCAGCGGGAGGACTGCTGTGGCAACCCAATCCTCAGACGCGATTTGATTTGTTTTTTCCCGAGCCAAAACTCGCTCACTATCTGTCGACTGTCGGCAATCTGGATACCTGGTGGTATGTCGGAGGTTACTACGGTGGTGGCGCTTGGACCATCACGCGAGCGGACTCGACCACGGATTCCATCGATATTAACGATCTGCGGTTGGTATTGGGCTTGGAATGGGGACGCAACGAGCAGATGCGGCAGGGACGCCGATTCGGCTTCGTCGAAGTTGGCTATGTGTTCGACCGCGAACTGCGATACGATTTGTCTCCCGCCGACAACTTGGATTTGCAAGACACAATCATGGTCCGCGCTGGCTTGGGATTTTGACGTTGGGTTTCAGAGCGTGTCGAAGTTGGCGCGCACAGATCTGAGAGCTTCGTCAGCGCCACTTTCGAGTCACCTACGAACCCGAAACGCGAGCGAACAAGTGACGTCGAAATACTCGCGGACGCTCTGACGCTTCGGATTGGCCACAGCTCTAATTAGGTGGCAACGTATTGAAGATGCGGTCGCCTGCATCGCCGAGGCCGGGCACAATGAACTTCTGTTCGTTCAGCACGGGGTCCACGGAGCTAACAAAAATGCGAACTTGCGGAAATTCGCGTTGCAGCCTTTCGACACCGGGTCGCGAAGCAATGACGCTGAGCACTCGGATATCCGGACATCCCCAGCGTTGCAGGGCTGCGATTGCCGATACCACACTACCTCCAGTAGCCAACATGGGATCCAGCACGAAGCCCACATCGCAGGCCCCGTCCTTGGGCAGCTTGCAATAGTACTCCACCGGTTGAGCCGTTTGTTCGTCGCGGTACATGCCCAGATGCCAGACTTCGGCTTCAGGCAACAGATCTTGCAGCGGGTCGACGAGTCCCAAACCCGCTCGCAGAATTGGCACGATGGCGATTCGTACCGCCAACTCGCGACCATCCATCTCAGTCAGCGGCGTGGAGATTGGTTTGGACTGCAGCGGCAAATCAGCGGTGGCCGCGTACGCTAGCAGAGCTGCTAGCCGATGTGTCTGCTGTCGGAACAGCGCAGGTGGCGTGTGCTTGTCGCGCAACAGGGTCAAGTGATGATCCACCAATGGATGCTGGACTTCAATGACTCCATCCACGCGGAGCGCTCCTACCGATTTGAGAAATGCCAGAGATCGTTCAGGATCTTACGCAGGACGTGCCCACGGCGGATCACATCGACTGCCACAGCTCGGCCAACTCGCGCCGTCGTTTGCAAGTGGTCCCTGCGCCCGACTGTTAGCGGATGGGGAGGGATTCGAACCCCCGGAACCTTTCGGTTCAGTGGTTTTCAAGACCACCGCAATCGTCCACTCTGCCACCCATCCGAGATGATCTTACGATCCCAACCGACTTGGCGTCGTTGGTCTACGAGTCGTTCGAGTTCGTGTTGTTCCAAATAGCGCAAGCTTGCTTGCCAGGGCAGTTTTGTGCTGCGGCGATTCTACCACCCCCACCCGGCCCGTTCTAGGTCGGGGTGGGCGAGCGACTGGTTCCAAGACTTCCTGCGCCGCTCTTCGTTACGGAAAAAGACGGCCGCCCTGAAGCGGTCAAACGACCTAGGACCTGTGGCCCCCAATAGTAGCGCACCAGGGCGACTGGCTCACGCTTCACTCGGTCGTACCTGTTGAATATCAATGTGCGTTGCTAATATGAAATCGTTGCGGCCTCTGGTGGTTGGTCCGCTCATTTCAAAACTACGTTTCTCCCGGAGCATCGCCGTTGGACCTATGGCAAATCCTTGGCGACATCGTTGTCTTGCTTGGTTCGTGCCTTTTGGCCGGAGGAATCTTCTCCCGAATGGGGCAGAGCCCGATCGTCGGTTATTTGCTCGCCGGAATGATGCTCGGGGGACCTGGCAGTTTTCAACTGGTCAGCACAGAGCACGAAATCGAGGCAATCGCGGAACTCGGTGTTTCACTGCTTCTTTTTAGCCTCGGTCTTGAGTTCTCCGTCGAACGTTTACGAAAGCTCGGAACCAAACCACTCTTGGGAGGCTTCGCTCAGGTTGCTACGACGATCTTAGTGGCGTTCGGCTTTGCGAAACTATTCATTGCCGGCATTGAAGAGTCAATAGCTGTAGGAATGATGGTCGCTCTCAGTAGTACCGCCGTGGTACTACGAATCTTGATGGAGAGCGGTGAAATTGAGATGCCGCACGGCCGTAACAGCCTGGCCGTGCTTTTGACACAGGATATGTCTGTAGTTCCACTCGCCCTGCTGATGACTATTCTTGGGGGCGAGGGAACCGGAAGTGAAGTCGTTTGGAATATTGCCAAACTACTGCTGATGGCCTTGGGCCTAGTAGCGGGCCTGTTGCTCTTAACGAAGTTAGCCGTCTTGTCGCTGGGAACGCTCACGCTTCAGCGGAACCGGGAGCTATCGGTCATCTTTGCTGTGGTCGCAGGTCTCGGGGCAGCTTGGGCGTCTCATACAGCCGGTATTTCACCCGCTCTGGGTGCCTTCGTCGCCGGAATGCTCTTGGGTAGTTCGGCATTTGCGACACAGATACGAGCGGACGTTGCGCCGCTACAGGTCCTGTTGCTGACACTGTTCTTTGGTGCTGCGGGAATGGTCGCCGATCCGATTTGGATCGTTACCAATTTTCACTATGTCGCTCTGGTTGTGGCCGCTCTGACCGCCGGAAAACTGCTCATTGTCTGGGCCATATTCGCGCTCCTCGGACACTCAACTCGAGTTGCGGCAGCGACGGGCCTTTGTTTGGCACAAGTTGGCGAATTTGCATTTGTATTGGGTACCATCGGACGAAGCAACGAAGTCGTGTCTGAATCGACGTATGCCATGGTTGTCTCCGCAGCCATCTTGTCCTTCTTCCTAAGTGCTTTCCTGGTGCCGCTTGCCCCAGATTTCGGGAACCTCGTCGCTCGACTACTAGGTTCCGGGCGCGACATACAAGGCGACAAGACAGAACTTCACGATCCTCCTGAAGTTGCGATCATTGGGTTTGGGCCGGCCGGGCAGGCCGCTGCGATGATGCTTGTAGATACGGAAATCTCCACTCTCGTAATTGACCTGAACCGGAATGGCGTTCAGGCCGCAGCCGAGTTTGGGTTCTCGGCACAGGTCGGAGATGCGACGCAAAGCGATGTACTCGAACACGCTCAACTCTCACATTGCAAAGCGATTGTCGTGACCGTACCGCATCACAAATCCGCGATCACGATCGTCGAGCATGTACGGAAGCTTGCACCGCACGCAGCGATTATTGCCCGCTCGCGCTACGAACGTTTCGTGAACGACTTTGTCCTCGCTGGAGCAGAGTCCGTTGCGGGAGACGAACAGAAGGTTGGCGAAAGTCTGGCTAGCCTTCTCAAGGAGAAGCTCGGTTGACTTCGCAATGTTGCTCGTCGTCAACATTCCATTGAGAGTTGGTTGGCGCCCACCCTCGCGGTGGGCACCATCTTTGACGTGGAACACGATGCGGATCCCTGCGAAATCCAATTTTCTGCTCACAGATGTTTTAATATGCCTTGACGGTTATATGCGAGACAGGTTATGTTCTCGTCATGAATGCAAGTACCTTCGGGATCTTGGCCGATCCGACGCGGCTGCGGTTGATCGATGCGCTTCGAGAGCGGGAGCGCACAGTCGGCGAATTGGTCGAGCTGTTGGGCATAAGTCAGCCAGCCGTGTCCAAACAACTGCGAGTACTACGTAACGCCGGGCTGGCTTCGGTGCAAGTTGATGCGCAGCGGCGAATCTATCGCTTGACCCCAAACCGCTTGCGGGACTTGGATGAATGGTTGGGGCCGTACCGCAAGTTCTGGGAAGAGCGGCTCGTCGACATGGAAAAGACCCTCGATGCGATGGAGGACTGACGTGGAGTGCAATTACACGCGGATCGGTGAGCAAATTGAACTGATACTCGTGAAAGATCTGGGCCATCCGCCGGAGAAGGTGTGGCGAGTGCTAACCGAACGAGAATTGCTGCAGCAGTGGTTTCCATGTGACGTAATTGGTCAGTGGCAAGTCGGAGCATCTCTACAATTCGCTTTTCCCGATGGACAACACGAAGGGCTGACCGAGGAGGAACTACGCGGACAAGTCTTGGTCGTGGATCCGCCTCATCGGCTGGAATTCACGTGGGGCAAATATCGATATTGCTGCGAGCTGTCTCCAACGGACGCCGGTTGCCGATTGCGCTTCGTCGAGAGTCGCGCTGACCCATCCGAGGGGGCACGCAGCGCAGCCGGTTGGGAAATGTGTTTCGAGAACGTTGATGCGCTACTTCAGGGCGCGCAAGTGGCCAGTTTCGCCTGGGAAGTCTGGAAAACGAAATTCGAGACGTACGTGAAGCGGTTTGAGCCCGGCTTGGGGAAACAGCTAGGTGCCCCCGACTCCGGTAGTTCTTGACCTCGCGGTGAGAGCTTACGTGAATCATGCCGACGCAACTCGTCGTATCATGGACGAAAACTATTCCGAGTTGGTCGATCCCATCGAGCGACTGTATCGCACCGTCGAAGAGAACGTGTTGGTGCAACTGGATAATCTACGCACGCATCCCACCGTCGCGGCAGCCATCAGCCGAAAGCAGCTGGAATTGCATGGCTGGGTCTATCGTTTTGAGACGGGAGAGGTTTTTTCCTTTGACCCCGACCAGCACGATTTTACGTTGTTGAAAGATGTCAAGCCGGCGGTCACCGACTCGATGCGCCCTGTCAATTCGAAGACCAAAGCCGCCACTTAAGCCTCGTTCTTGGGCCAGCCCCAATCTATGAGCGAGTTTCAAGCAAGTTGATGATCTGATCCACCGCCGCATCGACGCTGTTGTCCTCGGTGTCGATCATCAGGTCAGCCTGGTCGGGTTGCTCATAAGGTGAAGTGACGCCCGGAAAGTCTGCGATTTTTCCTTCGTCCGCGGCCACATAGCGACCGGACGTATCTCGCTGTCGGCAAGTTTCGATCGATGTTGTCAGGTGGACATGTACCATGCGGTCGTGGCCGACCACATCGCGCATACGGTCCCTCACGTCTGCGTGGGGAGCCACGAAAGCTGCGATACACACGAGTCCGGAGTCGTTCAGCATCTTGCTGATTTCTGCTGCCCTCCGAAGGTTCTCCGAACGTTCAACCGCCGAGAATCCCAAGTCGCGGCTAATGCCGAAACGCATGGCTTGTCCATCCAGGACCACGCACTTGTGGTCGCTATCGAACAGTTGCTGCTCTAACTTGGTCGCAATCGCGGTTTTGCCAGCTCCACTCAATCCAGTGATTAAGACTGTGAATGGTGCGTGTCCATATTTGGCCGATCGCTGCTGCATTGCAACTCGACTCTCAACCCGTTGCAATCGCCGCGAGGGTTCGGTCTCCCAGTGTTCTTCCTCCACATCCATCTCAGGATCTAGGAACATCCCAGCCGCGACAGTTTCATTCGAGATCCGGTCGACCATGATGAACGAACCCGTATGTCGATTCCGGCGGTAGGGATCAAACATCAGCGGGTCATGAAACGAGAGTCTGCAGCGACCGACTTCATTCAATTGCAGTGTCGTGGCGGGCAAGCGATGGAGCGTATTGACGTCCATCGAGTAGAGAACATCACCAACTTCGCCAGACGTGCGATGAGACGTGTGCTTGATCCAATATTGCTTTCCGCTTGCCAGCGGCTGCTCGGACATCCAAACCAACATGGCGTCTGCCTCGCGACGCACATAAGGTTGGTTGTCTCGGCGAACTAGCATGTCGCCGCGCGTCACGTCGATCTCGTCCTTCAACGTAACCGTGACCGATTTGGAAGCGCTCGCTTCGGAAAGGTCCGATCCCATCGCAACGATGCGTTCAACCGTGGTGGTCTTTCTGGATGGCAAGACAGTGACTTCTTCGCCGACTCGCAAGCAGCCTGAAGCGACCGTACCACTAAATCCACGAAAATCGGCGTTCGGGCGATTTACCCATTGCACAGGGAAACGCAGATCCCTGAGATTCTCGTCACCGCCAATGTAAACATGCTCGAGCATATGCAGCAGCGAACCGCCTTCGTGCCACAGCATGTTGCTACTGGGTTGCACCACGTTGTCGCCCTTGAGGGCCGAGATCGGTACGAAGCGTACGTCGGGCAATTCCAGCTTGGCGGCAAAGTTGCGAAACGCCTGGCAAATGTGCTCGAACGTCGATTGTTCGTAGTCCACCAAGTCCATCTTGTTGACGACCAGGACGGCGTGTTTGATGCCGAGTAGTGAAGCAATAAAGGCATGGCGCTTGGTTTGAGTTAGCAGGCCCTTACTGGCGTCGACCAGGATTAATGCCAAGTTAGCCGTCGAAGCACCAGTGACCATATTGCGCGTAAATTGCTCGTGCCCTGGCGTATCGGCGATGATGAACTTTCTCTTGGCAGTCGTGAAGTAGCGGTAAGCCACATCGATGGTGATGCCTTGTTGCCGCTCGTCTTCCAGGCCATCCAGCAAAAGTGCCGTATCAATCTCGCCACCTGTCGTACCGTGCTTCTCACTGTCCTGTTGCAAGGCCGCGATTTGGTCATCGTAGATGGCCCCAGCTTCCATCAGCAGCCGACCGATCAACGTGCTCTTGCCATCATCCACGCTGCCACACGTAATGAACCGCAGCATTTCTTTGCTCGAATGCTCAGCCAGCAGTCGTTGGCCATGTTCGTTGCTAGTTAGGGGGGTGGTGCTCATACTATTCTCGTTGAAGCTGCTAGGTGCCCCGTGTGCCGCCTTCACTTTTTCATAACACCACCAGACGGCAGATTTGGTGATGACGCATTCGGAAAACTCGCTGGTCAATAAGTAGCCGTTCTGCGCAAGATGTGGCTAGAAGTAGCCCTCGCGTTTCTTGCGTTCCATCGCGGCCGACTCGTCGCGGTCGATCACCCGTCCGCATCGCTCCGATACTCGCGTCGTCAACATCTCGTGCACAATCTCCTCAACCGTCGTGGCCTCGGACTCGATGGCTCCGGTCACCGGATAGCAACCCAGCGTGCGGAATCGAACAGTTTTGGTAACTGGTTTTTCGTCCGGATTCAAACGCATGCGTTCGTCGTCGACGACAATCCACTCGCCGTCTCTTTGGACAACAGGATGAGGCTTGGCGAAATACAACGGAACAATCGGTATTTGCTCTTGCAGAATGTATTGCCAAACGTCCAATTCGGTCCAGTTGGACAAGGGGAATACTCGCAGGCACTCATTCGATTTCTTCCATGTGTTGTAGAGATTCCACAGCTCCGGGCGCTGGTTTCTCGGATCCCAACGATGCTGCTTATCGCGGAATGAGAACACCCGTTCCTTGGCTCGCGAGCGTTCTTCGTCACGCCGACCACCGCCAATGGCACCGTCAAATCCATAGTGGTCCAACGCGGCCTTGAGCGGCTGAGTTCGCATGACGTCGGTGTAAACCTTGCTGCCGTGGTCGAACGGGTTGATGTCCGCTTGCACGCCCTCTTGGTTGCTATATGCAATGACGTCCAATCCCAGTTGTTGACGGGCGTACTTTTCGCGAAACTCAATCATTTCACGAAACTCCCACGTCGAGTCGATGTGCAGGAGCGGGAAGGGAGGCTTGCTCGGGTAGAACGCTTTTCGAGCGAGATGCAAAATGACCGACGAGTCCTTGCCGATGGAATACAACAACACCGGATGATCCAGCTCGGCCGCCACCTCGCGCATGATGTGAATGCTCTCGGCTTCCAGCTTCTCTAGGTGCGCCGATGTTTGGGCACTAGATGGTTCGATGGTGCTTGAATGCTGTGACATGTTTCCAGCCAATAGGTCAGGTGAATGGACTCTTCAGTGTGCCGCGCGGACTCTAAAGTATTTCTAGTTTTGGTGGCGCTCACTTTCGACGATGACGAGCAACCATGGCCGTTGGTGACGCCCGCCATCTGCGCGTGCGACACGCACTAGTTTGCCGCCAACAGCGGTTTGTAATCGCGTGTGTCAGGATCGTAGACCACGAAGACTCCATCAACGGAACGATAAAACAAACCGCAGACAGCCAAACGACCAGCCGACCATGCACCTCGTATCGCTTCGCTATCCAGGAATTGGTGGACTCGATTTGCGAATCGATCCTGCTCGGAGCGGCAAGTGGCGTGGTCGTTGGTCGCCCCGCGGCGGAGCCGGTGATACGTATCCAGGGCGCTACTGCCGTCTGTGGGCGGTTCGTCTAGGACGTAATCCGCCATGTCCGCACAGCCCAGGAGCATGATATGTGTGGTTTGGGTTTGCTGCAGTGCGCGGGCGAGGGCTGTTTGTAGATTGTCGTCGTTGAAGTCCCAAGATGATTGCTTCATTTTAAGAATCGCCGTCGATTTGTCACCCAATGCATCGGTGAGTGCTTCTAGCAGGTTCGTGTCGTCATGGGTAATGACAAGCCAATCGAACGATTCCTTGAGACGTGCTAATTCACTCGGGTAGCATACCGCGAAAGGTTCGATCGACTGTGTGGCTAGCGATGTGATCATCGTATCGTGTTGCTCCGAGTTGGATGTTGTTGTATCGGCGAAGGCGACTTAAGCATTTATTCTCAAGAAGCGCCTGAGGCTTGGTCGTGGTTCAATTTGCACAGTACGAGAACGCAGACGCAGGTCCCGCAATTTCTTCCCACTGTCCACGCTCGGTGTGCCGGTAGCATTGATCGCCGTCCAGGGCAACCAGCTGCAACCAGCCGCGAGTACACAAGTCCGCCACCAGTTTGTGGCGCGCCAGGATGGAGTCGATGGCTTCGCGAGGCGCCGCCAAAACCGCCAATAGTCGCAGCGGATGATGTTGGTATTGCTGACCATCATGAACCGATTGCCAGGGCAAGCCGGTCATCAGATCGCCGCTATTGCCCGACAACACACCGAAGTGGCCAACGACGTTGTGCACGGTCTTGTTGCCACTGCCAAAATGCACTGGGTCGACGGTGGAAGCGTAGTACTGCATGTTGATCCAATTGGCGACCACTAAGGGAGCGGTCATGATCTGTTCCAACACGCCAAACTCGGGATCGTTGCGAAAATCGTAGCTGTGTAGAAACGACCGGCCGTCTAGCGAAAAAGTACGTGTCAACTCACGGGGGGCAGCAATGAATGTGGCGTTGCCCGCCAAGCCCCACTCTGGCCGAACTTCTGACCAGTCCCGACTTCGGCGATGCAATTCATTGGTGTCTGTCCCCGGTAGAGACGGCAAACGTTCTAGTCGCGTTTGTTCGGAAGCCAAATCTGCGGTCGAAACTAGCTCCTGCAAATCACCAACGTGCGTTTGAGGAACCGCGTGCTGGTCGAAGAACTCCAGCTCATCCGTGGTCGTATTGTGGACCGCGGCCAAGAAATGAGTTTCGTCTGGTATCTCAATTCCGCGCTCTGCAAGAGCAATCCGCACCTCACTTTGATTGAGGATCTTGGCGGCTAAGCGCGCGTTGGGTTCTCCCGAATGACCGCCGCAAGCTCCGCAATCCAGGCCGGCCTTCAGTGGATTGTTCTCAACCGCACTGCCGTGTCCGCAAAACACGACCAAGCGTGGGAATGAACTGGAAATCCCAATGCCGCGGAGCGCGGATTCCGCCCAATCGGCTTGCTCACTGATGCCGACACCCTGAGCCTTTAAACCGTCAAGTGAAGGTCCGAGTCGAGCACGATCTGACTTGGCAACTCCATCAAACCGGACCGCTGACGTTTTTGTCCAGCCTAGAGATCTGCCAAGGAGCTGCCATGCATAAAGCAGACCGGTTGTCTCTACGAACGCAAACATGCTAACCGCCGAAGACTGGAACGTCTTCCAGGCATGACGCAGGAATCGAGTGAAAGATCGTTGCTTGATTGCATTGTGACAGCAAGATGAGTGGGGCGAGTCGATTCCTTCGTGAACCTTGAATTGCGGAGAGATGAGCACCGGAACATTGGCTTGTCCTGAGTCGGAACCCAGCTCGACAAACTCCATCGGCAGTCCAAAGAACCCCGCAAAACCAAACGTCTCGATTTCCGTTGAGCTTGCCTCAAGATGGCGCCGAATCCGTTCCGAGCGAACGTCGATGCAGAATACCAACTTGGCCAACTTTCGCTGTGTGGATGGCGACTCGCTCGAGTGCTTCGGTCCTTGGGCGGCTGCAGGTGCCGATGGCCGTTGATGGCGGAAGTTGTTGAGCAACTGCGTGCGATATGCAACTTCGTTTGCCTTCAGCAAGGCGTATCGAAGTAGATCGTCTTGGCTCGCCAATTTGGCTTGCCCACCCGGGCCGACGTGGGCCTCAACGATGGTAGTCCAATCGATTGAGTAGCTTGTGTGTTGGCATAATGCGACTTCGTAGGCAAGTCGCATTGCCAGCAGGCCAGCAAAATCGTTGCCTTCGAACGCTTGTTGTTCGGCGGTCCGCTGCTGATATTGCGTCCAAGCACTCCAGCCCGGCACGGTTAACGCAAGGCAGAGCAAGTAGTCTTCGCGCAACGCCTGTGGCACGCCCAATTGGTTCAATAGATGGTGGGTAGCGATGTCAGGTTGCTCTGGTAGCTGGGCGACAAAACTACGGAAGCCGGCGACGCCTTGGATCTCCAGCGTGCGGTCGATTTGCTTTTCCGAGTGCCACGCGGCGTAAAGAGACCGTTCTCGTGACGAGCTAGCCCAAGCCGCTTGCCCCTGGTCATAGTGCGTTGAACACTGCTTCGAGATTTCTTCATTGATCAGGCGGCACCAGTTGGAACCACTCTCCGCGTCCATCAATTCCGAGACGCTGTAGAGAGTCCGATTGGCGTTCTCTGGTGTGGTGAACTCTGCGTCCGCCGTCGGCGTGGGGCCAGAACCTTGGTTCAACAAAAAGATCACTTGGTTAACATCAATGCACTCGGCGCCGGCCACGCCGTCGTAGACCAATTCGTCCACTGCTGTGTCTACGTGGCAGCGCTGCAGTTTCCCTTGAGCGTACTGTTGCCGGTAGTAGTCCACCGGCATGAATAGTTCCAGATCAGAAAGCGTTCGCAAGTAGTTGCGGACGGTCAAGAACTCATGCTCGGCGAAACCGATGTACGGGTTGACCGCCACGTAATCTCTCAGGGGCCATACCGGAGCGATCTTCTGTCGCACGGATTCTACGATGTCATGGATCGATGAACTTGAAAGTGAATCCTTGCTCGCTGCGCCAGCTTCTAGCGACGTGTTTGATTGTGGGGCTGATGACGCTTGCAGTGCATCGTGAGGGGACATCAATGATCTTTCTTTGGAGAGTAATGATCGCGTAGGGCGTTAAGTGGATGGACGACCAGGGTCGGGGTGTTTCACGGCTTAGCGAACGCACCGAACCAGCGCTGGTACAGGGCATCGATGTAGAAACCGTTCGACGCGTGAACGCGCCATGTCTCCGTCCACCCAGGGGTCTTGCCACGCGCCACCAAGACGTGCAGGAAGAACAAGGCTGCGAAAGCGAGGCAGATGTCAAACATGATGAATTGGGTAACTGCCGAACCAGGAACTTCGGCAATTGCTGAGGCGACGACGAAATCGACACACAAAAAACAGGCTACGTAAGCGAGACATAGACCAAACACGCCTGCGATGGCCGTTGCCACGCTGACTTGTTCGGGCCGCTGGAGCAATCGCCAACCCCAGGTCGTCAAGGCCAGGCACAGCAGGAATGCCAAGACGAGGCCACCGGACTTCTCTGCCAGGTTGTAGTTCAAGCCGTACGACAGCCCGCCTAGAGCGATGATGGGCAATAGGGCCGCCAAAGCGAGTGGAAGTCCATGGCGGGAAGCTGGCTTTGGTTCAGCGGAGCCTGCTGACGTGCCCGCCGTTCGAGCAATCACACTGCCGCTGGTCAGGAACGCATGCGCCTTGTAGAACGAGTGCGCTAGAATGTGCAGCATGGCAGCGGAAAAAGCTCCAAGCCCACACTGCAGCATCATAAATCCCATCTGAGCGACGGTCGAATATGCCAATGCGCGCTTGATGCTTGGTTGCGTCATCATCACCACACCGGCGAAGCAGGCGGTAAAGGCCCCTATGACTGCCAAGGTTGCCAAAGCTTCGGGAGCCAGCGCGACCATTGGGCTGGTGCGTACGATCAAGAATCCGCCTGCGTTGACGATGCCGGCATGCATTAAGGCAGATACGGGCGTTGGGGTTTCCATCGTATTGGGAAGCCAAGTGTGAAACGGAAACTGAGCCGACTTTGTCACGGCTCCGCACACGATCAGCCAACCAATCGCATGTTGCAGAACGGTGGCTTGACTGCCGCCGATTAGCTCTTGGGCTCGCTGCAAGAGCACTCTGATCTCGAACGTTCCAAAGGATTGAAAAGTCAAGATCAGGGCCGCAATGAGGAAGACGTCACCAATTCGGCTAATCGCAAACTTGGTCCATGCGGCTCGATGAGCTGCCGGGCGGTGTCGATAGTGCAGCAGCAATTGGTGCAAGCCCAAGCTAGTCATCACCCAGGCCGCAAAAAACTGGAGCAGGTTGCCTGCAACCACCATCATCGAGACGGCGCCCAAAGTGAATCCCAGCCAGCGGAAATACCGGCCTTGCGTCGCTTCGCCTTGGAGATAGCGAATCGAGAAGCGACTCACAACAAAGCCAATCACGCTGACCATCGTCAGCATCAGGATCGACACACCGTCGATGTAGAGCCCCAGACCAGCAGCCACCGACGCCGCCGCGCCAAGTGTCAGGGAGGAGCTTGCTTCACCGGAAATGGTGATTACTGCAGTCATGACCAGTGTCAACACCGTCTGGATGGCCAGGATCGTGGTGACGTATTGACGCAACTGGGAAGCTCGTTCGTTAGCTCGCTTGGCCGACAGCACCAGCAGCGCAAGTAGACTCAAGATGGTAAATAGGATGGATGCGGCGAGTGCCTCTGTCACGACGTTGCTCCAAGGCCAAGCGATTGGCCGATCAAGGTAGGGGTTTGTTGGATACCCGGGGCTTGCAAATTCTTTGAAAGGGTTCGGCGCGCCAGACGCCGGCGTGTTTTCGACTCACCCTTCCGCACAAGTACTCCGGCTCGGAGTGTGTTCTTGCTACAGGGGTGACCGCAAAGCGGGCATTCGCCGAGACCGGCTCGGCTCCGCGTTTGGTTAGGCGAGATAGATCTTGGTGGGATCGCCGTCGTAGCGGATTGGTGGCTGCTGTTTGGCTGACTCCGAGTAGACCTCCCGCTTTGCGAATTCTCGAAACGCCATCACGAAGAGTTGGCAGAGTGCTCGTAACTTGCTCATTTCATGCGCTTTCCTGATTGGGGGGATGCCGCCGAACTCGGGTCGCCAGGGCAAAAAAAAAGCCGGAAGACCGCTTAAGCAGTCTTCCGGCTTTTCACCCCGACACGTTGTCCGGGCCGACTAAACCATCTGTAGTTCGGCGTCCGTCCAGGGGTCCCTCAGCGAGGCCCCGGCGCGGACTTATCTTCTAACATCGACAGAGATTAGACGGTACTTGAGCAGTCGTCAATACACACGCTCTATAAAACGCGAATTATTTTTCGTGATTTTTCAGTCGCCGTTCAGTTCTGGCTTTTGCTGTAGCGTAAACACGATGATTCGCTCACCGGTTTTGGAGCTGATGTCGGTGTGTAGACTGACAACTTCAATTTGCAAAATGTCGTTGACGACCGCGTCGAGCAGCGGCCGTCCACGTTCAATCAGCTCCTGCCGCATTTGCTTTATCAAATAGCAGCCGCGTTCCGGGTTTTCGGATTCCGCCAACTTTAGTTCGGCGGGCGTCAGTACGTTTTTCAGGCGCACGAGCACCATATCTTCGATGATGAACGTTCTTGCATCGAGCGGTCCGCGCCCCATAAACTCCTTCTCAAAACGGATGATTGCCTTGCTGATTTCACGTTCGGTGTCCTTGCGGTTTGGCATGGATGTGACGCCTTGGGCGTTAAGGTGGCTGGCGGGTCGGAAGTGCAGCGGACACTGCAGCGCCCGGCCGGGAGGGCAGGAGTATAAAGTGGTAAGACGGTATCCGGAACCAGCGTTCTCGGCCATGCGAAGATCGTATTCCCGCTTCGATTCGCTGACGTCTTCTGCTGCCGCATGAAGATGGTGTTGGTAGAGATAAGGTGTTGGCGGCGGAGATGGAGATGTGGCGGAGATGGAGATCGGAGATGACAAGGTACGCGGCTGCGAGAGCGTGTCGCGCGGTAGTGAACCTCGCAACCGAAAACTTGACAACAACTCGTGGTATCCCAGCCAATGCAGTTCCCCGAATGGAGTTGTTCGAGTTTTGGACTGCGGACAAAAAAACGGAGTAGCGAATGTCGGATTCGAGTAAGCAGCGACGTCGGCTGGAATTCCCCAAACTTGAGATGGCCATCACAGACGCCGGGCAACTTGTTAGTTACGGGTACGACCAGCTGGGAAACTGGACGCTGGCTCAAATCTGCTGCCATCTGCGGCTGACGGTGGATGCGAGCATCGACGGGTACCCAAGATGGATGTCGCTGTTTGCGCCGGTGCGGCCAGTATTTCGTTGGCTGCTGCTGCCTCGAATACTGCGCGGAGATTCGCTGAGCGGCCTGCCAACTTCATCGATTTACGTGCCGCCACAGGGGCTTGCCGATGCCGAGGAATTGGAGCTGCTCGATGCCAGTGTACGACGCTTTAGCCAGCACACTGGCAGGCTCCACGCGCACCCTGGGTTCGGCGTTGCCGATCGCGCTGGCCTGGAGCGGATTCATGCTGCCCACGCAGCTCATCATCTGGGTTTCCTGATTGCGATCGAGCCATCAGGCGATGAGTAAGGAAGTCCGTCAGAAGCTGCTGACTGTGGCGTCGATGGCTACATCAGCTGTTGCGTCAACTTCGTAGAAGAGCCCCGCGATCTTGTTGGAGAGAACTGCCAGGAAGAAACTGCGGAACTTGTTTTCGCTAGTTTCAGTGACTGGCTTGCCGCCGGTTGTGGGAAACGCGAACTCTGGCAGCTGCTTGCGGAACACGATCTTGCCGCCTTCGGTCACGTCATAAACCGTGACGTTGATATCGGCTTGCCCTTGGTAAAGGGTCTGCCCATTTTTCAGGGTCAGGTGCATGACTTCGATGGCAAGCAAACGCTCCGCCTTAACTCCTTTTCCAATCTCGATGTAGTCGTTTTCTTCCCAGCCGTGAACATCGAGCCACTGGTCGATCTCGGACGATCGGACCAACTGGATGTCTTTGACGTTCATGCTCAACGCGGCTTGAATGTTGTTGGTCAAAATGGAGTTGGTGGCGTCCTTGCCGAGCCCAGAATCGGTCGAACAGACCACGGCCACGCGCTTTCCACGCAGACCTTCGAATTCGGCGGGCCGATTGTTGCCATGCACGGCGTGTAGCAGATTGGCCGCCAGATTGACGCAACCACTGGTCACCACCAGGCCGACCACGATCAATAGGGCCGCTGCGAAGGGGCGTCGTCCGGACACGCTGCCCCACTGACGAAGATTCCGCGTTGCCAGCAAGCGCATTAGCTAAATCCGATTCGAAAGGTCCATTGCACGGTGGCAGCCAGCAAGGCCACTACCAGTGTTGTGGCTAGCGACAGGGAAAACCAATCTCCGCGGCTAGCGCGCCCGATCACGAAGAAATAGCAACTTGCCGGCACGTAGGCTATACCGATTATGGCCAACAAGGTCCCTCCCACGTTGCTTTCGCAGGCACTCCACAGATCGCCGCGCAT
>JANQOL010000055.1 GCA_028289675.1 Pirellulaceae bacterium | reverse complement strand
GTCCATACCAGCATCCGTCATCCTCTTGGGTTGCTCGCAGGTATTTTACCGCGCGGTCGATGGCCGGATGTCCGCCCGTCATGCCCCAACCACCCAGAGCCTCCAACACGCGGCCAGTCAAGTCGGGCGTACTTGGATCGATCATCGCGTTGTGATCGGCAAATGGCACTTGGCAGAGAAACTCGCTATCGTTGTCCTTGTCGAACGCACCCCAGCCGCCGTCTCTATTTTGCATCGCCAACACCCAGCGGCGCGCCCGTTCACAAGCGTCGGCGATTGCTGATGCGTCGCTGGGGGCCGGTGTGATTTGACGAGCGTAGTCCTTTGCTTGATCGATCGTGGCGACGCGAGTTTGCGCGACTTCACCGCTCTGATTGTTCGGCCATGCGGCGACCATCTGCTCGCGTAGCGCCATCATGACCATGACCGTATCATCAACGTCTGGATAAAACTCGTTGCGGTGTTCAAAGAACCATCCTGCTGGATCGGCGCCGACCGTTTTCGCCCAATCGCCCGCGTTCCGAACCTCTTTCTCCATGAGCCACGTCGTAGCCTGGGCGGCTGTGGGTTCGCTCGCTCCACCAGACGCCACAAACGCTCGCAAAGCGATTGCCGTGTCCCAGACAGGTGATTTGCATGGCTGCAATCGAATCGTTTCCTCGTCTTCGATGAAGAGCGCTTCGAGTTGGTCGAGGCACTCTTTCACCTCCGAGCTGTCATCGCGGTAGCCAAGTGATTTCAGTGCAACAACCGACCAGATGATGGGAGGAAAGATCGCTCCCAAACCATCGCTGTCTTCCATTCGGTCAAGGATCCATTGCTCGGCAACGCGCAGGGCACGTTTCCGCAGCGGCCGCAATCGAAGAGTTTCACACCACTTCAGCAATCGGTCGACGCCGTGAAAGAACCGTTCCCAAGCCAAGGCCTTCCGGCTTCCCGACACGCCTGGCGAACGCAACCGAGGCCACTTTTCCGGAGGTTGAATGAACAGTTCGTTGATTCCCAACCGGTCTGGCAATTCGCGGGATGGACGATGTGCCCACATGATGGCAAGCGGCACAAGAATCGTCCGCGACCAAGCACTAATCCGATAAATACTTAAAGGAAACCACGCGGGTAACAATGTTGCTTCCGGTGGTACCGCTGGGCAATGGCGGTAAGAAATCTGCCCTAACAACGCCAAATAAAACCGGGTGAAGCTGTTAACGCAATCGGCACCACCGTTCGCCAATATCGCTTGCCGCGCGCGATGCATGTACTCCAACTCAGGATCGTGGCCCGTCAGCTTGAGTGCAAAGTATGCCTTCACACTACCGCTAATCTCGATGCTTCCACCTGGAAACATCGCCCATCCGCCGTTGGGGAGTTGCTGCTGACGAATGTACTCCGCGGCTTTTCGCGCGGCTACCGAATCCTCACGCCCCAACCATGCGAGCAACAGGATGTACTCGCTCTCAAGAATCGTATCGCCTTGAAGCTCACCACACCAATAACCATCGACATCCTGATGTCCTCGCAACCATTGATTTGTTCGTCGGCGCGCCTCTTCGGCACGCGCACCGATTTCAAAGTTGACGGTTGGGGTTGTCGAACCGGAAAGAGAATTGGCTTGATGGGATAGGATGTCGCTGTCCATTGCGTTGCGTTGTGTCACAAATCCATTGTCACAACCTAATAGCATCCACATTTGCATGATTTTTGCAACAAGCTAGCACTTTGGTAACGTTCTAGTTGCTAAGTTGCGGACATAATTGTGGGCATACACAGCGCGAGATTTGGCAGAATGATGTTCCGTGCGGCAGCGATCATTCTGCCCCCATCATTCTGCCAGAAATTCATACGCCTCTTAACTGATCCATGCTTGTAACAAGGTTGTTAGCCGCTCGGCCCAGCCGTCCAGGCCGCCTTCCTCTGATGGAACCAATGGGTCGTCGAACAGGCCAAGCAGCGGTTGCGCCTCATCGATTCGCAGTCGCGTGAGGTGGAAGAAGTCGCCCTCGTAGCGCCGGTCCGATTTGGAAACCGTCAATAGGTGGCACAAGCTGCGCCGTCCGCGGTCATTGCATCGCTGGGCCAGTTCCTCCGAACTCACTTCATCGACAGTGACGGTCCCATTAGCAATCTGTTCACGCAGGAGTGTCTCGATGAGTGTCTTTTCGTCGTCCAAACGATCTGGCGACTCGCCATGCAAAAACAAAAACTCAAACGTTAGCGCATCGTCGCTGAGCCATTGAATCATCTTACGCACAGCCACCACAAGCATCGCCACGACCAGAATGATCCGCTGCCAAGGCAAGTCGCTGTCTTTAAATCGCGCGTGGGTCAAGTCGGAATGGAGTGCAAAGACAAACGTTTGCCGGCGGCGCAGGAATTGGTTTTCGTCGCGCGAGTAATAGTACAGCTCGTCACGCAAGAATTTGATATCAAACAAATCTGGCCGATCGCCATCATCCGGCTCCATGTAGGAGAGTTGCGAGAACAACAGGCTTTCGATCGATCCGCGATTCGAAATCGACGTGTAGCCGCCGACTGGATACATATCTTCGTCCATGAGATGCGTGGCCACCTGCTGCCGCCGAACCAACGGGCGAACCTTGTCTTGTGGCAATGCCTGCTCGAACATTTCGGCCGCCTGCAGCACTTGTCGCAGTGCAACTCGCTGCCCGAACTGCTCCAAGGCAGTTCCCGCCTCAAGCTCAAAGATGTCTTCCGGGCCGAGAATCTCGCCTGTATTGCGCACCGCATTGATCAAGTCTTGAAATTCTTCGACGAGGTATTCGGGCAGTCCGTGACTGTCGATCAATCGCCAGCCTTCTTCCAACACCGCGTCGACTGAGTCGTCTTGAATCGACTGCTGGATCGTCCGCAAGACGGCCGGTGCCAGGATAACGCCCCCAAATCCGGCGCGCTCACGAAACTGGTTGATCAAGTAGGCGATCCCACGAGCCCGATCACGCCCCTGAAAACATAGCACTGCATCGGCCCCACGCTCAAACGTCATA
>JANQOL010000053.1 GCA_028289675.1 Pirellulaceae bacterium | reverse complement strand
GCCCAGCAGCACCGGATTGTTCTTGCTGCGTCGACATAGAACTTGAACAGCGCGTTCGATTTCACGACTGCGGCCGATAACGGGATCCAACTTGCCTTGCTTGGCCAATTCCGTCAGATCTCGCCCGAAGCTATCCAGCGCCGGCGTCTTACTCTTGGAGCCTTTAGACGATCCGCTGGATTCGCGTTCGCTGCCGCCTTCGCGACCGCCCCGCTCACCGCCTTCGCCACTGTCCATGCCATGGCCTAGCAAATTGAGCACTTCCTCGCGAACGTCGTCCAACTTGAGCCCCAAGTTCATGAGCACTTGTGCGGCCACACCTTCTTGTTCACGCAGCAGGCCCAACAAGATGTGTTCAGTGCCCACATAATTGTGGTTCAGGTTGCGAGCCTCCTCCATGGAGTACTCAATCACCTTTTTGGCCCGCGGCGTCTGCGGCAGTTTGCCAATCGTGACCATCTCAGGGCCGCTCTGGACCAACTTCTCCACTTCCAGACGAATCTTGCGAAGGTCGACATCCAGGTTCTTCAGCACGTTGGCAGCCACCCCACTGCCTTCCTTCACCAGACCCAACAAGATGTGTTCGGTACCGATGTACTCGTGGTTGAAGCGCTGCGCCTCCTGGTTGGCCAGCTGCATGACTTTGCGGGCGCGGTCGGTGAATCTCTCGTACATTGCTTAATCCCCTTTTGGCGGAAAAACCGCCGGCGTTCAGCAGCTTGAGCCTGCTTAATAGAGAGGTCAGTGTTTTCGATTTCTTAATTTGGAAGGCGGACACCCAGTCGACCGGCAGTTCCGTCCGGCGTTGCTACACACGCGTCGTTATCGAACGTCCGTCGTACTGAACGTCTTTCCTGAGCAGCCATCCGTCCCGAATAGCCACCACGACGCCGGTGATGCAAACTCTATGCCACTCAACCAAGGTGTCAAAATGGCGTAGCTATAGCAAGTGGGGTCACTCGACAATCAACCCTGCATTCTCTACGTGCCGCAGAAAACCTTGGTTAGCAGCCAGTTTCCAACCATTTCGGCATAATTCCAGCTGTCGACACGACGCCCACAAGCGACTTTCGTAATGGTATCGGTTTTAACGATTTGCTGTGAGAGCAAACCGACAGTAGGCCACTGGCAGGTGCGGTTTTGTCGAAAATGAGCCTGATCAGTGGGCAAGACACCTAGGCTGTCCACGACTGCGAGTCGCACCAACACAGGGGCTGCGCCATCAACGATGGTGGTTACCCATTCCGCCGAAAACAGGCACCACGAAAAGCAAAAGTGCTTTAGACAGTTGGCACGTTGGCGGGTTGCTCTGTAGTGTCGGGCGACGGGGCGACGTCTTGCGCCGATTCTTGAGCGCGCGCAATTAGCATCCGTTCCTGGGAAATCTCATGGTGCCACGGTACGGCCGCATCCAACAGATTCAGCTGCTCCAGCCTTCGCAGCGCAGGCTGCCAGCGCTGCGTATGTCGAAGCACCCCCACAAGCAACAGGCCAGCCGCCACGTCGCGCGGTTCGTGCTGGACGATTTCCAGCAATCGAGCTTCGGCCTCAAACCAGTTGCCTTTAAGGTATTCCGCTTGAGCCTGACAAAATGCCTGATCCGTGTCATGGTCGTAGTTGCGTACGGTGGCTGACCAAGCCCATTGAGCTCGCACGACACCGACCAGCCAGATCAGCACCGCGGCCACCCACAAGGTCACTAGCTGCCAAGTCGACAGCCAATGTGTCCAAAAAAACGTCGCTAGCAATAGCCCGCAAAGAAACCACGAGTACAGCACCGCCATCAATAGACCCGAGGACGCACCGCGATGCCAGGCGGACGTCAGTCCTGGCCAAAAGCAGGTGTAGCTAGCCACTTTTTCGTCTCCCCGTAACCTCATCGCGGTCCCCAGCGGCACTTTTGACCGCCAACGTCCGAATACGCGGGTGTACCAAACCGCTCACGTGCGAGGCAAAGGCAATTGCGGGGCCCAGCTCGCTCCGTTATCGAACCGTTCGCTCCTTTATCGAACTGTTTCTCGGGGGTATCTTAGTGCCAGTCGCACGGACACACCGAAAGTAGAATGCTCTCGTGCGTTTCCACGGGCTTTCCGTACCAATCTGAACCCGAAAGCCCACGCTCCAATTGTTGGGCAGCAAATCCCTGAGGCACTGCCATGAGTGACGCAAAAGTAAAAGGCGTGGTCCACGTTGTGGAAGACACCAAGACCTACGGTCAAAAGGGCTTTCGTAAGCGGCTGGTCGTTTTGGAGCAAGACAACGGTCGCTTTCAAAACTACATACCGGTCGAATTCATCCAGGACGGCTGCGATCAGGCCGATGGATTGAACGTCGGCGATGAGGTCGAGATCAGCTACCGGCTGGGCGGCCGCAAATGGCAGCGCGATCCCAATAGCGAAGTCAAATATTTTCTCAGCTGTGAGGCTACCAGTTTTCGCGTACTAAGCGGAACGAGTGCGGACGCAGCGCCGACCGACGATCCCAATGATGATCTCAATCAGGCCGCCTTCGAAGACGATGATGACGTACCCTTCTAACGCGGCGGCGACGCGTGTCACACCGGCCTCGCTAGGTACTGTTCTGTAGATGGTTAACGGCAAGGCATTAGCCGTCAGCGACCCGGATGATATTGCATTAGCCGCAGTGCGATAGCGCGCGGTTCCCGCAAAACGTGGCGTGGACCGCAGGCTAGCGCGTGGCGGCTGATTACGGGGGAGCTACTAAGCGACGCTCTTATTGGTCGTTGGCGGCAACCTTCCAGAGCGCGTCCACCGAGCGGACGTACATGGCTGAACCGGATACGGCAGGCGATCCCAGAACTTCGCTGCCCAGTTCGCATTCGGCAATCACCTCCGCCGAATCCGCGCCCAGTTCGACGACGAAGCACTTGCCGCTCATGCCGAAAGCATATAGGTGCTTACCCGCAATCACTGGTGTGGCCCAAATCTGACCGGCGTCTTCCAACCGCGTATTCCACTTGCGCTCGCCCTCCTCGTCACAGCACACTAGGATGCTGCGATTGAGCCCCAGCAACCCGTACGAACTGACCAGCAGAGACGCTGAGCTGGGGCTGATGCGAGACGATTCCCAAGCCAGTTTCGGTTGTTCGAAACCGGGGCCCACATCGTAGACTTTGACACCACCGGCTGGCACAAACAACTGGCCGTCCTTGAACACGGCGGTGGACACTGACGAACATCGCAGTTCGACCTCCCAGACTTGTTCGCCAGACTGTGGATTGATGCCAATCAAGTTGTCCTGCCCGTGCAGGACGATCACGGCTACGCCGTCGGTACCTCGAGCCACTCGGGGTGACGCCCAATTCGCCTTGCGCGGCCGCGGCAATTCCCACATGGTCTCGCCGGTAAGCGCATTGATGCCCGCAGTGAACGAATCACCTTGACATTCAACGGTCACCACCACCACGTCGTCGACCACAATCGGCGAGGAACTCATGCCGACGTCGTTGCCGATCAGTGGATGCTGGTCGCTTAAACTGCGAAACCACTGCAGGTTGCCATCCAAGTCGTAACACACCAGGTCATTGGAACTAAAGAACGCGTACACACGCTCGCCGTCGGAACAGGGTGTGGGCGCCGCATTGGCACTGGTCGGATGGCAAAAGGGCCGTCCGGTAGCTTTGCTACTGCGGTGCCACAAGATGTCACCCGAGTTCGCATCGACAGCGGTCACATGCATCCACCTCTCTTCCATGGCGGAACTGCTCGTGGTAATCACCCGATCGCCCACGACGATCGGCCCGCTTACTGACCGACCGGGCAAGGGAACCCGCCAAGCCACGTTTTCAGCGTCTTTGCCAGCCTCGCCACCGCTAAACGACAACGGTACACCGACCGAGGTCGTCACGGGGTTGCCGCCAGGTCCCAAAAACGCCGGCCAATCATGGGGCGTCTCCGCCACAACGGGTGCGGCCATGCCCAGAGATCCGTAAATACATAGGAGACGGCACAGGTTACGCATGGAGTGTTTCTCAGCTAGTGATTTGATTCCGATGGACTTGTTAAGCAGTTAGCGTGCGCCCAAGCGCGAGCCGACTAGTCTGTCACGCGGCCAGCTACTTGACCGGCCGAATGGCCAGGCCGCTGGAATCCGTAAAGCGCAGTTGAAATGCCCAATCCTGAGCCCACTGTTCCGTTTGCTCATTCTGGCACACCTTGATCAATAAAGTATTGGTACCGGCCTGCAATTCGACCGGCGCGGTGTACTGATCGATCTGATTGCCGGAGTGATAAACCTCTCGCGCCATGATCAATTCGCCATTGAGCCACACTTTGCACGCGTTGGGGCTGCCCAAGCGAAGTTCGCAATCGATGGCGTCCGCGGCTTCAAACGTGCTACTGGCGTAAACGATGGCTCCCTTCTCGTTGTCGAACAACTCGTTCAAGTCCACCGAACCATCGTCGGCTTCGGTGATAGTATCTGCCCAATTCACCCGCCCGGACTTGCCGGTTTCCGTCGCTTGAAAGTCCAAACGGCCCTGCGCGTAAGCTTGTTCTGGGCCAGAGGCCACATCGAAGCCGCGCTTATCCACGTTGTCGAAAGTACCGATCAACTTCCATTGGCTGACGAACCCAAAATGCTGCAGCAGATCTACTGGCGACTCCAACTCCTTCAACTTCTCGGCAATCGCCTGAATCTGACTCGGCAGACGCGAGGCTGCCAGCAATTCTTGATACCTCGCAACTTGCTGCTTGGTGTCCAGGTCCTGTTGGTCTTCCAATCGCTTAAGTCCTAGCTCCACGGCTTCAAAACGTAGTTCCAGACTGGGATCGGCCAACATGGATTCCAACAGCTGCTCTCTGCGCTCAGCATCACCGCGAGTGAGATACGTAAATGCCCAATACCTAGCCGAGGGATCTTCGCTGAGTCGGGGCAAGAACTGTTGCAATTCGGCAGCTGAACGCTTCGGGTCGCGGTCGGCGATCGACTGTGCGATGGCCAAATACCAATTGCGGGCCACAGCGCCCTTGCCCTTGACTGCTTGCAACACGTCCATCAGTTGCACCTGAGGATCCGTTTGCAATTGCCGTGCCAGCTCGGCGGCTTGACGGCTATCCTTTCCTGCTTGGGCCAGTTGCTCCAAGGCATCACTGGCCAATGCGGGTGCACTGCCGAGCCAAATTCCAGAGCCTAGGACGCAGACACAAGTTAGAAAAGTGGCTGGGCGAAACATACGCGCAACGAACATGAACACCTCGCAAAAATCAAAGGAAATGCGACTTGCTGACGGCTCAGTATGGCATGGGCGGCCCAGATGCCCATCCCCCAAAGTCGAAAAATCGAGATCGTGGAGCGGACTGTCGACGACTTGCACAACGCCAGAATTGTTGGGAGGATCCTGGCTTTTGCGGGTTCGCCCAACTGAGCGCAGACAGCATGAAGAATCCCATCCAAAAAGAATTGGGCGGAGTCCTGACCTTCGTGGGCACCCTATGGGGCGTGTATTTTGCCGATTTCCTGATCCCTGGTCAGCTGACGGATTGGGGGTTGGTCCCCCGCACGTTATGGGGCCTGATCGGCATCCCGCTCGCTCCGTTTTTGCACGCTGGCTTTGGCCACCTGCTGGGCAATACGCTGCCTTTGATCGTCCTGCTCATGCTGATGGCCGGCTCGCGCGGCCGCACTTGGCCTACCGTGGCCGAGATCGTTATTGTCGGTGGTGGACTTCTTTGGCTGTTCGGCCGGTCGGCTGCCCACGTGGGAGCCAGCGGATTGATCTACGGACTAATTGCCTTTCTGATCGTGGCCGGATTTCGCGAAAAGCGACCGATCCCAATGCTAGTCGCCATCCTGGTCGGCTTTCTCTACGGCGGCACGCTGATCAGCGGCGTGCTCCCAAGCATTGGTTCCAACGTGTCTTGGGACGGGCATTTGTTCGGTGCCATCGCGGGCGCCATCATCGCCTTTTGGACCAATGGAGTGGACGCCGAGTCCGTCGAGACTCCCAACCAAACAGCTCTACCATAGCTATGGACAGCCGCACAGGCCGGCAGCTTGAACGCTCGCTGGCTATCCTTGTGGATCAACCGCGGGTCCACCTAAGCCAGCGCCGGTAGGCATGTACTTGCACAGTGCGATGCCGAAGAAATAGAGACCCACCATGGGCACAAACAACCCAATCATGCTGTAGATCTCCGCAGGCGTGAGCAACATTGACAGGAAAGCAATCGTCAACACCGCCAGTCTCCACTGCGAGATAAACGCTTCGACCGAAATCACTCCAAAGCGATGGAGCCCCAACATGACGATGGGTAACTGAAACGCCAATCCAAATCCGAGTGGCAAAAAGAGTGCGAACGACATGTAGTCGTTCAAACGTGGCGTAAACTCCACATCCAATTCACTCGTGTACGTCATCAAGAACCCGAGCACGAGGCGGAACACAACAAAAAACGCCAGGCACACGCCACCCAAGAACAACAACAAACTCAATGGCAAGTACCAATAGACGTAGCGACGCTCGTGGGGATACAAACCGGCGGCCAGAAACTGCCAAAGATGCCAGAAAATTCCGGGGCTACCGACTACGACACCAACTAGCAGAGCCGCCTTCAACCAGATCATGAAGCCCTCAGTGGGTGTTAGGCTGACTAGTTTGTCGGGGATCGGACGCCACAACAGCATCGGCTGCAGGCGTTCCAGTTGTTCCAGATCGATACCCTCCCAAGGATTCATCAGTGGATCTTGCAACGATGTTTCGGAGGCGTCGACCGATTGCGGCTGCACTTCCAGTTGGGGTTCGGAGCTGTCGGAAACTTGAGGCCTGGCTTGCGGCCGCGCCGGCGGCGTTTCCGACTGGCCGGTCGGCAAGTCGGCGTCAGAGTCCACTTCCGGCTGCGCATCGCCTGAAGGCTGTACTTCGCCGTCGCCGTCTCTCTGCGGAACGGTGGGCGAGGATGCAGGAGCCGCGGACTCGTTCAGATTGCGTCGCATGGCCTCGGGGTCAATGAACACGCGTTCGGGCATCATGCCTTCCACGTTCATCCATTTTTGCAAGGCTGGAGAGGCCTCCTCTCCGTTGGCATCCAGATACTGTTGCTTCGCTTGAGCAACATGAAACTCGCGAATGGCTGTCTTGAGAGGTGTCTCGATGAACTGCACCACAGAGTTCGCGAACAGGAGCCCAATGATCGTACCCGCTCCGAGCCACAAGAAGCCTTTCAGCAGCGCTCTGCGCAACTCCTCGAGATGCTCCCCGAACGACATCGAACTTTTTTCGAATAGATCGTCCGCAGGCAGTTTGGTCTTGGACATCCGCGCATTCCTTGATGCAATTCGGTATGACGATAGAACGGCTGACGCGGCCCCTCTCGGAGAAGCACCGTCCGCCAGCTATCATCATATAGCTTAATTCGGATTCTTCGATTGGGCCTGACAGGGAAGCCGACCGCTGGGCGTTAGGCGTCCACTGAGTTGGGCAGGGATGGGTGGGGCAGGGACATACATGACGTCACCATATCCGCTACGCACCGCGCCGCTGTTTCGCGACTACATTTGGGGCGGTAGGAACTTGGAAACGGTGTTGGGCAAGGCGATTCCATCGGAGGGCGTGTGGGCGGAAAGCTGGGAAATCATCGATCACCCCGAGCACCAGAGCCTGGTCACCAATGGACCGTTAGCAGGTAAGAGCCTGAGCCAGATTGCAACGGAGCTACCAGCTTGGCTGTTTGGTACACAGCAATCACAGCTGCGATCACTACCACTACTACTTAAGTACTTGGATTGCCAAAGAGTACTCAGTGTTCAAGTTCATCCGGACGATGAATACGCCCAGCGGATGTCGCCTCCCGATCTCGGCAAGACCGAAGCTTGGTACATTGTTGCGGCGGAACCCGGCGCCAAATTGTACGCCGGTTTGCGAGCTGGTATTGGACGGGATCAGCTACAGCAAGCTCTGGCCAACGGCAACGTAGAAGATTGTCTGCACGTGCTGGAGCCACGACAGGGCGACTGCGTATTCATTCCCGCCGGAACGGTACACGCGTTGGGAGCGGGGTTGCTAGTCGCAGAAATTCAACAAGCTTCCAACACCACATTTCGATTGTTCGACTGGAACCGGCTGGGGCACGACGGACAACCTCGGGCATTGCACATCGAAGCCGCGCTGGAAGTGATCGACTTTGACAGCGGACCACGCGCCGCGCAACTCCCGCGCCCCACCGACCAGCCCGGAAGAGAAACGTTGGTCCACTGTGCCCAGTTCGTATTGGATCGGTTGAGCCCCAAAGCTACCAGCGAACAACCGGCCATCCAGATCGGTGGTGATCAGCGACTCCATCTGCTGACCGCTCCTTACGGAAACGTCCAACTGAACTGGAGCGACGCCGGCCAAACGGTCACCGAACCATTAAGCGTCGGTCAGTCCGTTCTGCTGCCAGCGGCCATGCCCACTGTCTCGGCACAACTAGACCGGCAAGCCGTCTTGCTGGACATGTATGTTCCGGATTGCGAAGCGGTCGGCAGCTGATAGCTAAAGGCGGGTTGTGCGGTTGTCCCGATTGCACGCATTGGCCTAAGCAGTTGCCAAAGAAACGTCACATCCGATGCCCGCTGGCAAAAACGAATCAGGAAGCCGGCCGAGTTGGATCGATAGACTGCATTGGCGGACCGCCCGGGTGAAATGGTGATGTCACTGGAGTGACAGCGCACTCGGAAAACCAGCGTATTTCGCTCGTTAATGCCCTAGCGGTCGTTGACCTCAGTCTCCTACGATGCCGGAGAATCTATTAACTACGAGCCACGGCAGGCTCGGAAAGGACGCCATCATGTCACGGATGCAATTGCCACAGCGAATCGCGTGCTGCGCACTACTGCTGGGCTGTACGGGTTGTGCAAGCCGTCCCGGCTGGGGATTCTCCTGGGGGCAGGGCACCTCCGAACGTCAAGCTTCGAGAGCCGCCATTCATGACCCTTATCCGCTCGACGACTTGGGCCCTCCCGTCGTCGGTGGACGTCCACGTGAGTTTGCCAATCCGCAACCGGAGCCCGTGCGCAATCACGTGACGGAATCCAAGTTCCCGAGCACGTTTCAATTCCCGACCCGTTAACGTGCAACCAGACCAGTTGAGTCCTGCCGTCACTGTTGGGACGCACTAAACGCGCGGTAACCTCACATCCCTTGAACTAGTGAACACGTTCGCCGGGACGAGCACCGGAGTCGGGCGCCAGCAGGAAGACGTCGGCTCCGCCTGGTCCCGCAGCGGCCACCATGCCCTCGCTCAATCCGAACTTCATTTGTCGCGGTGCCAGATTGGCAACGCACACAACCAGCCGTCCGACGAGTGCTTCTGGTTCATACGCGGCCTTGATGCCGGCAAACACGTTCTTCCGCACGTCGCCGCCCAGGCTGAGCGTTAGCTTCAGCAGCTTCCGCGCCTCGGGAACATGCTCCGCGGCCACGATACGCGCCACCCGCAAATCTACTTTGACAAAATCGTCAATGGTGCATGTGTCGGCCAGCGGCTCAGCTTGCAGAGGTTCGGCGGAGTCGTTCCAAGGGTCGTTGCCTTCTGCTGGTGCTTCACCAGCAGAAGACTGTTCGTCGGTAGGGGCTTGCTTGCTCTCATCAATCATGGCTTGAAGATCCTCTGGTTTTACCCGTTTGAGCATGTGCTTGAATTTATTGACAGAAACACCCAGCAAAGGGTGCTGGCTTTGATCCCAGTCTCGAATCTCGTCATTCAATAGTTCGCCGCACTGTTGTGCTAGGCGCGGCAGCACCGGAGAAAGGTAAACTGCCAACTGTCGAAACAAGTTCAGCGCTACTGTGCATACATCTCTCAGTTCCGCTTCGCGGCCGGGGTCTTTACCCAGTACCCACGGTTGGGCGTTCTCCACAAATGGATTGGCCTGATCAGCCAGTTCCATGATCAGCCGCATGGCCTTGGCGTAATCACATTCCTCGTAAGCAACCGCGATCGCTTGGCCCGCCTGGGCTCCACGTTCGAACAAGCCGCCATCGTCTGGGTAGTCGGGAGCCAATCCCAACTTGGCCGCGAACTTGGCCGTGCGACTGGCAAGATTGACAACTTTGCCCACCAAGTCGGAGTTGACCTTGGCTACGAATTCGCTGGGACTGAGATCGATGTCATCCAATCTCGGCCCCAACTTGCTAGCGAAATAGTACCGCAGGTACGCCGGGTCGAGATGCTTCAAATAAGTTGAAGCCATGATGAACGTGCCCTTGGACTTGGACATCTTCTCGCCGTTCACATTCAGGAACCCGTGAATGTGAACCTTGGTGGGCAGATTAAAACCTGCCGTACGCAGCATGCCTGGCCAAAATAGAGTGTGGAAGTAAGTAATATCCTTGCCAATAAAATGATGCACTTCGGTGTCCGGATTCTGCCACCAATCCGTCAACCGTTCACCGTGCTGCTCACACCACTGGCTGGTACTCGCCACATAACCAATAGGTGCATCAAACCAAACGTACCAATAATTTCCGGGGGAATCTGGTATCTCGAAACCAAAATACGGCGCAGGGCGGGAGATGTCCCAATCTCGTAGCGGCTCGCCCAGGAAATGCCCCTTCAAGTAGTTGGCAACTTCGGGCTGCAAATGCTCGCCGTTTTGCGTCCAATCTTCCAAGAAGTCATGCAGCTGCTCGAGCTCGACAAACAAGTGATCAGAATCGCGTACCTCCGGCGTGGCAGAGGACAGCGTACTGCGTGGGTTGATCAATTCCGTGGCAGAGTAGGTGGCTGAACACTTGTCGCAATTGTCGCCGTATTGATCGCTGGCCTGGCACACCGGACAAGTGCCCAGGACAAACCTGTCCGCCAGAAACGTTCCCGCTTCGGGGTCATATAATTGCCGTACCGATCGCTCGGTCACCAGGCCCGCCGCCCGCAGAGCTTCCCAGAACTGTCGACACAGCCGGTAGTTTTCGTCGGAGTTGGTACTGCCGTAGTTATCAAACTGGATGTCAAAGCCGCCGAAGTCGGCCAAGTGGCTGGCCTGCATGTCGGCGATCAAATCCACTTCACTGCGTCCCTCCTTACGGGCTCGCAGCATGATCGCCGTACCGTGAGTGTCATCGGCGCATACAAACAGGGTCCGATGCCCGCGCAGCCTTTGAAAGCGGACCCAGATGTCGGTTTGAATGTATTCCACCAAGTGCCCGATGTGGATGGGACCATTGGCATACGGCAAGGCAGCGGTCACCAAGATCCTTCGTGGCGAACCGTCGCCGGCAGCACTGGTCATGAATCAGCTTCCTGATGGCTGGCTAGAATTGCGTCGAGTGTCCTAGCCGACTGGTGCTTTCGCGGAGCCCATCCGCAGTCTCCCGCACCGAAAAACGTGTCGACGCCAACGGCTCCCTCGGAGCCGAAGCCGCCAGATTGTAGCAACTGCCAGCTCTATTTGGAGCCTGGGCGGGCCGCGCCCGGCGCGTTGCTCACTCGTGAATGCACAAGTTGCCAAACGCCGGAAAAATCTCGCCTGAGGAACGCAAAATGCGCTAGATTTTCTACCGCTTGATCGCGTTTGACCTAGGCAAACTTCGGGGGTTCCACCATCATATGGGATTGGCAAAAATGCTCGGCAACCGAGACACATGTGTGCGGTGTCCGCATCGCGCCGCGAAATACGATGACCGATTTGACGGTCAGTACGACTGATCGGAGTACCAAAAATGACTCAAAAAATAATGGAGCTGGTTGAAAAGGCCTCCATGAAGGCCGACAAGCCTCAGTTTGACATTGGTGACACGGTAGATGTTCACACCAAGATCTTGGAAGGTAACAAAGAACGTATCCAAGTCTTCTCTGGAGTGGTGATTGCCCGCAACGGCAGCGGCACCCGAGAGATGTTTGTCGTCCGCCGCATTGTGGCCGGTGAAGGTGTGGAGCGCAAGTTCCCAGTGCACTCTCCGAAAATTGAAAAGATCGAAGTGAAACGCCGCAGCGTAGTTCGCCGCGCCAAGCTGTATTTCCTCCGCGAACGAAGCGGCAAGGCAGTGCGTCTGAAAGAACGCCGCATCTAAGCATTGAGACGCTGATAGCAACATGCTCTCAAAGTTCATGCAATTAGGCCGTCAGATTTCTGGCGGCCTTTTTTCATGGCTGCCTTCCGACACATGGATCGCACGTTGGACCGGTGGCGCCAATCATCTTGAAGATTTGGGGCGTGCCGGCGAAAACGTAGCCGCCCGTTTTCTCTGGCGGCAGGGTTACCGCATCCTGGAACGCGGACACCGACAGCGGTTAGGCGAAATCGATCTGATTGCCTTGGACGGAAGGCAGTTGGTATTCGTCGAGGTCAAAACGTGGCGATCCGACGACCATGCAGACCCTGCGGAAGCCGTCGATTTTCGCAAGCAAGAAAAGCTAACCCGCGCGGCACTCACTTACCTCAAAGAGAAACAGCTGTTGGAGCAACCGGCGCGATTCGACGTCGTATCGATCGTCTGGCCGGAGGACCAGCAGCGGCCGAGCGATATTCGCCACTTCGTCAACGCGTTTGAAGCCGTCGGCCACGGGCAATTCTTCCGATAGCCCACATGCCGAAGCAGTTGGCACTAGCGTCGCTTATGCTTAGAACGCTGCGCTGCACCGGCCCTGGGTTTTCGCTTGCCGATTTTCTTGGCCGCATGCCGACTCCTCAGCTTGCTGCCTTTGCCTTGCGCGCTAGCTTTGCCGCCTCTCGCAGACGCTCCTTTGCGGCTCGTCCCATTACCGATGTCCGACCGGGCAGTATGATTGGCGACGACTTTGACCAGCAAAGCGCGCCGCGCTAAATCCACCTCATCTATTTTGACGGTCAGAGAGTCACCCAGGCGGTAGCGATTGCCTCCCCGAAATCCCTCCAAAACTTGACCGCGCTTTTCAAAACGATAGCGATCCTTGGGCAGTGACTGAATCGACACGAAGCCTTCGGCGGGGAATTTGATACCTCGCACATAAAAGCCCTCCGGAACGACACTGCTAATCACCGCCGGCATCGTTTCGCCAATCTTCTTTTTCAAGAAATGCAGAATCTTGATCTTGATGACTTCCCGTTCAGCCCACTCGGCATTCTGCTCCTTGTCGGAACAATGATGTCCCAGCGTGATCAATACCGGCAACGGATCAGCGACGGGCTGTTGCTTTCGTACCAGCCGATCCACGGTTCGGTGTACCTGCAAATCCGGATAGCGTCGGATCGGGCTGGTAAAGTGGCAATAGTGGTCGAATTGCAGCGCGTAATGCTGTTCCATTTCGGGCTGGTACACTGCCTTGCTCATCGACTTCAAAATGGCATAGTTGACGGCGTACTCGGTCGATTTACCACGTACTTGGCCAATCACTTTTTGAATCTCAAAACGGCTTTCCAGGCTCTCGCAGTGAATGCCCAGGTCACGCATGAACTCGTTCAGCTTCTGGAGCTTGCGTCGTTCGGGAGCCGCGTGTGCCCGCCTTAGAAAAGGTATCTCCAATTGGTCCAACCACATGGCCACTGCCTGGTTGGCGGCCAGCATAAACTCTTCGATGATCTGGTGACTCTCGGTGTGCTCGACCAGCCGCGCCCCCTTCACTTTGCCAGACTTGTCCAGTTGGAGCTTGATCTCCGGCAGATGCAGTTCCAATGCACCGTCGCGATTGCGATTGCCTCGCAATACC
>JANQOL010000043.1 GCA_028289675.1 Pirellulaceae bacterium | reverse complement strand
CATGACGAAGCTACCGAGACGCTGGCAAACCTGGGCAGGCGGAGCGATTCTATTCAACTGCAACATGTCGATCTTGCTGTACTGATTGTCTATACACTGGCGGTCGTTGGATTTGGCTGCTGGTTTGTGCGCCGCAGCGCTACCTCCGAGGCATTCATGTTAGCTGGGGGGCGGCTACCAGGGTGGGCAGTGGGGTTGTCAATTTTTGGTACTTACCTCAGCAGCAATACGTTTCTTGGTGTACCGGGCAAGGCGTATGGATCCAACTTCAACGCGTTCGTTTTTAGTCTCTCGATTCCTTTGGCAGCCTGGGTAGCCTCGCGTTACTTTGTGCCCTTTTATCGCGACTCGGGAGAGATCTCAGCCTACCATCACTTAGAGAAGCAATTTGGACCTTGGGCTCGAACGTACGCGGTGCTCTGCTACCTGTTGACGCAAATCGGGCGTACAGGAGCCATCCTGTTCGGTGTAGCTTTAGGGCTGAACGCGCTGACGGGCTGGGACATGTCCACCATCATTATCGTGACTGGGTTGCTGGTGACGATTTACACGTTGCTAGGTGGCATTGAAGCGGTGATCTGGACGGACGCCATGCAAGCTTGCATCCTGATGGTGGGCGCGATCATTATCTTGTTTCGGTTGTGGTGGGGCGTCCCCGAAGGACTCTTTCAATCCTTGAGTATCGCGCGGCAAAATGACAAATTCTCTCTGGGTAGCTGGAGCTGGGACGGGACCAGCAGTACCGTATGGGTCATGTTGGCATACGGGACATTTATCAACTTGAGCAATTTTGGAATCGATCAGAGTTTTGTGCAGCGTTATCAAACCGCCAATAGTGCTCAAGCCGCGCGGCGTGCACTTTGGCTGGGCGCGCTGCTGTATGTGCCCGTGTCGCTCGTGTTTTTCATGATTGGAGCGGCTCTGTTTTCGTTTTACAAAACGCATCCCGACCTGCTCGATCCGATCCACACACAAGTTGCCCAGTCGAAGTTGGCAGCCGAGGCGACTACGGAAGCCGTGACCGCGCAGGCCATCCAGCTGAAAGCCGAACAGCTGACGGCGGCAGATGTAGGCGACAAAGTGCTGCCTCACTACATTTCGACGCAATTACCGCCGGGCTGGGCCGGTTTGTTGATCGCCGCCATCTTCGCCGCCGCCATGAGCAGCGTGGACACTTCGCTGAATTCGTCGGCCACCGTGATTTTGAAAGACCTTTATCAACGTTACGTCCAAGAACAAGTCACCGAGCGGGATACCATGCGTGTTCTCCGATTGGCCACGATCGGCGTTGGTATGGTGGGTACGGTGGCCGCGCTGGCGCTGCTGGGTGTCCGCAGTATTCTGGATGCCTGGTGGGCGATTCAAGGAGTATTTGCTGGCGGCGTGTTGGGACTCTTTCTATTAGGGCGCGTTGCCAAGCATCCTCGTCGCGCGCCGACGGCCACGGCCACTTGCCTGGGCGTGATTATCATTGGCTGGAT
The DNA here is from genome assembly GCA_028289675.1 of Pirellulaceae bacterium. GTDB lineage: Bacteria > Planctomycetota > Planctomycetia > Pirellulales > Pirellulaceae > Aureliella. Next base: position 8,021 of record JANQOL010000043.1, on the reverse strand, counting down.
GACGCTCAGTCCACAGCTGGATGCCATCCCCGCTTCCCTTCGCAATCCGCTGCACACCAACTTGACCATCGTGGTGGGAACCTTAGTCATCTTCTTGATAGGGCTGCAACTCCACCGTTGGTGGCCAGATTCCAGGGCCGCCCATGATTGATCAGCGAGCCGCCGATGAGTTGTCCGCTCGGCTGTCGGGCATTGTCCCGCCACTGGTCACACCGCTGCAGGATGTGGATCGTCTGGATGTGGACGGACTGGGTGCCCTGATTGAACATGTCCTCAGTGGTGGCGTGTCCGGCGTGTTCATCTTGGGCACCACTGGGGAAGCACCTAGCTTGAGCTATCGCCTTCGGCGTGAAACCATCCAGCGCGTGGTGCAGTTCGTTGGTGGCCGAGTACCGGTGTTGGTGGGCGTGACGGACACTTCTTTTGTCGAAACGCAGGAGCTGTCGACTTTCGCCGCCGACGCGGGTGCCACTGGCCTGGTGCTGTCCACGCCCTACTACTTTCCAGCTGGGCAAACGGAGTTGCGGGGCTACGTTGGACGTGTCGTTCAAAGCACTCCGCTGCCGCTAATGTTGTACAACATGCCCAGTTTGACCAAGGTTTGGTTTGAAGTCGAAACACTTCGTCAGCTGGCCGAACACGCCGCTATCATTGGTGTCAAAGACAGTAGCGCGGACATGCGATACTTTGGTCAATTGCTGCAGTTACGACAAGCGCGCGATGACTGGCGCTTTTTGGTGGGCCCCGAGCATCTGCTGCCGCAAGCAATGCAGATGGGAGCCGATGGAGGTGTGCATGGTGGCGCGAATTGCGTACCCAGCCTGTTTACCGGACTCTACGATGCGTTGTCGCAGGCACGCGTGGCGGAAGTCGAATCCCGCATGCAATGTGTCAACAAGCTGCAAGAGATTTATCAAGTGGGCAAGTACGCAAGTCGCTTTATCAAGGCCACGAAGTGTGCGCTGTCGATCATGGGCATTTGCAGTGATCGCCTAGCCGAACCATTCCACCACTTTCATGCGCCAGAGCGTCAGCGCGTTCAGCAGCTGTTGCGTGAACTGTCAGCTATCGATTCAGCCGACCATTGCGCACTCGGAGACTTGTAGTTACTACATCAGCGCCGTGCTGTTGCTACAAGATGGCGAGTGGATTGCGCGGCTGTTCCAGTGTCCCGCGCGTCACGCCTATCCGGTTGTCGGCCTTCAACTCGCGCCATACTTCCGAACCACTTAATTGGCCCAGCAAGAGTGCTTGATACAGTTCCACCAGTCTTCGCACGGCTGCGTTGGACATGTCTTTCAGTAATTCCACACGAAATTGACGCACGCCCATCTCTAGCAGGAGCGCTACCGCTTCGGCGCCGCTCTGTGCGGTGGCGTTGTACAAAGTATTGCGGCAGCCAATGTCCGCGTGCAGCACGTGGGCGGCGCCCACTCGATCCCGCAATTCGACTTGATGACGATCGCAGGGACGTCCGCAATCCGATTTGTTCTTCCCGGGACTCAAGACACTGCAGAAGACGCAATGCTCCATATGAAACATGGGCATGTGCTGATGGATGACCACCTCCAGCCAGTGAGCGGGAGTATGTTCCGTGAGCTCGATCAATTGGTCACGATTTAAGTCGTACGACGCCGTGACGCGCGATGCGCCCCAGCGACGCAATTGCCCGGCGGTCAACGGGTTGGTCACATTGAGAGAGAAGTCAGTGGCGAAGGGAATACGCTCTTGGCGGCAATATTGGAGTGCCGCCAGATTGCGCACTAGCCAAGCATCGGAGGACTGCTTGGCGAGTGAGCGGAACAGGCCGTCTTCGCCGGGTTTGTGGATCCGTAGCGTTGCCAGCTCAATTTCTGCCCCGGCGGACCTGGCTGCCGCAACCGCCTGTCGGTATTGGCGAATGTCTTGAAAATCGGCAATGACATGTTGGATTCCTGACGCAAGCGTTTGCTCGATATGCTCCATGGATCGGCACAGCACACGCAACGTGGCGGGTATCGATGATTTGGGGCTATTCACCGCGGAATTTGGATCATCCGCGCTTTCTGCGTCATGAACCCGAGCGAGCAGGCGCTCCGCCTGCGGCTGGCGGGCACACGACAAAGCTGGCGTGCTGCGAGCGGCATCCAATTTGGCGACCAGTTGCTTCCGCAGTTGGCCCAGGACGCTCAGGGGCAGCATGGGCCGGCCGATGATCTGACACCGCAATTGCTCCAATCGATAGACAGTCTTCCCAAGCCGTGAAAACTGTTCCCGCAGCGTCTCCTCGGTCAACGGATGCTTGCGGGCGACTTCCGGCACATGTTCACTACTGATCTCTACCTCCACCAGCGACGGTCCGTCGGGACCCAGGCTGGTCGCCCGAAACTCGATGGGTTCCCCTGCAGCCACCCGGATCTGTAGATCGACCGGCACCCGTTTGCGCGGCCCACCAGCAAAAGACTTACGCAATCGCTTGGTCAGCTGAGGATCATCGGTTTTGTACAGCTCTTGCCCCACGGCAACGGTCTTGCCGGCGAAGCTACCACGTTGCAAAGCGAGACGCACGTGGCCGTGCTGCGCGGTGCGCACCGATGTTTGGCGCTGTTGAATCTCGTATACCCTGCCTCCGAACTCTTCTCCTGCAAACCGATCACCCGCGATGACCACGCCATCTCCCACAGTCACCGGTCCTTGCAGATTCACCTCGATGGAATCGCCGCGATGGCTCACGATGTTTCCAAGTAGCACGCCGCGTTTGCTACTACTTCGACCTGGCACCAGACGTTTGTGATCGCAGCCCTCGAGCCATCCCGGCGAAAAACCTCGTGAGAAACTGAGCTCCAACTCCCGTTGCTGAGTTTCGGTCAGCCGGCGAGTTTGCTTCGACAGCGCGGCGTCAATGGCGGCGCGGTAGTGACTACACACGTTGGCCACGTACTCCGGAGTCTTCAACCGTCCTTCGACTTTGAGCGAGCAGACACCCGCCTCAATCAACTGAGGCACTAAGTCGTGCGCCGCCAGATCTTGAGGGCTTAGCAAATACTTGACGGGCCCCAGGTCTCGGGGCTGTCCATCGCAGACCAGATCGTAGGGCAAGCGGCACGCCTGCGCACATTGGCCGCGATTGGCACTGCGACCGCCAAAAGATTCGCTGGTCAGGCATTGGCCGCTGTAAGCTACGCACAGCGCGCCGTGCACAAAGGTCTCCAGAGGCATATCACTGTGCGTCGAGATATCGTCGATCTCTCGCAGGGACAATTCACGAGCCAGTACGACGCGTTGAATGCCCAAATCGCGAACCAAGTTGACCGACGCAGCGTGAGTTAGCGTCATCTGCGTGCTGGCGTGAATCTCCAATTCTGGGCACACAGTGCGAACCAATTGAGCTACGCCCAAATCTTGCACCAGCACCGCATCCACCCCAGCTTGGGCGATGTGACGCACGTTTTCTTCCAAAGCTGGCAGCTCATCGGTAAAGACCAACGTGTTTAGCGTGACATAGCCGCGGACCGCCTGGCGGTGCAGCATGTCCATCAGCCGCGGCAAATCTTTGAGGTGAAAGTTGGCTGCCCGAGCGCGAGCGTTGAAGCCAGCATCCAAGCCAAAGTAGATCGCATCCGCACCATTCTCCACGGCCGCACGCGCACAGTCCCAGTTTCCCGCCGGGGCAAGTAATTCGATGGTCGTTTGCGTTGCCATAGCGGACTGTTGAGTGGACGAAACGCGAGTCAGGGAAGCACAACGGTCCCATTATCCGCCGGGCCGCGATACCGTCGAGTCCTGATCCGCACGCAGCAGTTGACAAGCCTAGTGATGCTAGGTAATATGCCTAGCGTTGTTGGGTATCTGTGGATTCGACAAATTTAGCTTAGGTCGGGTCGAATCACGCACGGCGGCGATGCCCGAATAATATGGCGACCAGAACGGTGACAGATTGATGATCTCCAAGGAACTGATTGCGGCCTCGACGAAGCCCATGGTGTTGTCGGTACTGGCCCGTGGCGAAAGTTACGGCTATGCCATTATTCAGCAAGTTCGCGAGTTGTCGGGCGGCAAGCTTGAGTGGTCCGAAGGCATGTTGTATCCGGTCTTGCATCGGCTGGAACGGGATAAACTGATTACATCGCGGTGGCAAACATCGGAATCGGGCCGCAAGCGAAAATACTATCGCTTGACCGCCGGTGGAACACGCGCCATGCGACGCGAGCGTCAACAGTGGTTGGCAGTGCACGATTCTCTGGTAGCCGTGTGGGGAGCAGCTCATGTTTGATTTAGATGCAGCCATTACCGATTGGAGGATGCAGCTAGCGAACCGGTCGATGGCTACGGAACAAATTGATGAACTGGACACGCATCTGCGCGATGCGGTGGACAGTTTGACCGAGCAAGGTTTTGCGAGCCCTGAGGAGGCGTTTTGGCTGGCCCGCCGTCGGTTGGGCGAACCCCAAGAGCTAGTGCCGGAGTACCACAAGGTGGATGGTGCACTGGTCGCCAAACGCCGCATGCTCTGGATGATGCTCGGTTTCTTGGCCGGAGGTGCCGTAGCGACGGCACTGGGCGGCTTGGCGGCCACCGGTGTTAGTTTGGCCGCCGCTGGTGGATGGAGCGGGTCGGTTTCCGGCCTGATCTCCGTGCTTGTCTTGGGCGCGGGATGGCTGGTGATCTTCATGTGGGGAACTAGGATGCTCGAGCCGGGGCGGTGGCCCGCATGGAACGCTCGCTCCGGATGGGCGATCGCGGCGGGACTACTGCTGATCACGTTGATGGGGCAAGCCCTGAGTTTTGCCAATTCACTGTGGCTGCCCCGCATGATGACTGCGGAGACCTACGGACATTCATTGATGTGGACGACCCTCGGAGCTCAAGTAATTCGCGTCAATTTGCTGCTGGCGGTCGTGATTGCCGTCGGCGTGTTAAGTGGTGCGTTGCGCGGCAGCTCCCGGCCCACCAGTACCGCCTCTTAGCCGATATGCTTCGCAAAACGATTACTATGTGAGGCAGCGTCCTTCGCCCGCCAATTGAAGACGACGCCGTCTTTAGTTCTGCAGTTGGGGCCCGTCGGCAAAATGGGTGGCCGGGTTGTTCGGCTGAAATTCTGTCGGAAACCCAAGCGTATTTTCTTGGACGGACTTGGAATCGTAAGCTAGGTTTCAGGTTGCGAGGAGAGATACGCGATGAAAGATTTCTGCTACTGCGATCAATGTCGTAAGCCTCTGACGCCTTCGCGAGCAGTGGACTACCGCTATGCTTGGTGCCCCGACTGTGGGGCCGTGGTCGCTGCCGCCAGCTGCCAAATGCGACCATGGGTATTGGGCGTCCTGGTCGTGATCTTTAGTAACTACATTTTTCAACTTTGGGCCTGAATGTCCGGTGGCGCCATATTGACGGCCACTTTTTTTCGAGGGCATTCTGAACAGGTCGATTGTCGGATACCAGGCCGGTCGCTAATCTAGGAGCGCTACACGTCCCGGTTGGTGCCCGCTCCATGGGGCGATTGTCCGTCTCGATGTTGAGTTTAAGAAGGCCCAAGTGATGAATTCCGAAGCTGAAACCGCGGCACCCAAGAAACGCCCACCCATTTCACTCCCCTTTATTGTCGTGGTTGGAATATTGGGAGTTGGGGCTTACTTTGCCGGCCGGCCAGTGATGGAGTGGGTCATGCTCCAACAGGAAAAGGCCAAGGTCGCCAAGGGCGCTGTGGCCTTTGACTTGCCCGATGAACGCCCTAATTTGCCCAGCGCAGGTGGTGGAGATGGTGGTGGTGATCGTGATCCCGCAGCCCTCTTTGCCAGCCGCGACGAAGACGGCAATGGCAAACTAGAGGGCGACGAGATTAACGAACGGATGCAAGCTCGGTTGAGCCAAATTGACACCGACGGAGACGGCGCCATCTCCGAAGACGAATTCGTGTCGGCTGTGGAAGAAATGCGGTCGCGGCGTGGCGGTGATCGCGCAGCGCGCCCGGCCAGCGACGATGGTAACGATGGCGAAAGCGGTGATAGCGCGGACAATGCTGCGGACGACCCGACCGACGACGAAGCGTAACGCAGACGGCTGCTAGCTGTCTCCCGCTAAAACTGTTCGCTCGACTAAGCTCCGGACAGGCCGGTGTCGACGGGGCTGTCGGGAGCTTCCACCTGACCTCTCAGGGTGATTCGTTCGACCACGGTAGTCCCGCAGCAGTCGCTCCACACGTTGACACTGGTGCGGAACATGTCCAGCACTCGATCAACGGCCAAGATGATACCTTGGTACTCAATCGGCAAGTTCACCGCTTGCAGGACAATCGCCATCATCACGAGACCAGCGTGGGGAATGCCGGCCGCTCCTACACTGGCGAGTAAAGCCGTCAGCGCGATGGCAATCTGCTGACCAATCGTGAAATCGGCGCCAAACGCCAGTTGTCCGATAAACAACACTGCCACGGCTTCATAGAGCGCCGTGCCATCCATGTTGATGGTGCTGCCCAAGGGTAAGACAAACGAGCTGACGCGATTGGAGACCCCGGCGCGTTTTTCGATGTTGTTCAATGTCAAAGGCAGGGTAGCGCTGCTGCTGGCGCTGCTAAAGGCGGTCAATAGCGCGGGCATCATGGCACGCAACAAGGCGAAGGGGCTGCGTCGGGCGAGTGCGAAAACCAGGATGGGCAAGGTCACAAACGCGTGCAAGGCTAATCCCATGCCAACCGCCACCATGTACCAAGCCAGGGCACGGAACACGGCCAGACCTTGAGTCGCGGTCACGTAGATCATCAACAAGAACACACCGTAGGGTGCCAACTTGATAATCGCGGTCGTCAGTTTCATCATGACCGCAAACGCGTCTTCGGCCAGCGACCGAAACCGATCCTGGGTCGTCCCGCCCACTTGCAGCACAAAGATGCAAAACAGAATGGTGAATGAAATGATCGACAAGAACGAAGAATTGGCGATGGCCGAGAAGGGGTTCTTGGGGATCATATTTTCGACCTGCCCCATAATCGTCTCGGTGATGCTGGTCGACGCAACCTGAGCTTTGGCCACGTCCAATCGCAGATCGGTCCCAATTCCCGGATTGATGATGTTGGTGACCACGATGCCCGTCAAGATCGCGAGCAGACTGGTGGTCAAATAGTAGCCAATGGTCAGCGAGAACATCCGTCCGAAGCGGCCGGCGCCGCCCAAGCCCAATACGCCGGACGCCAGTGAAGCAATGATCAGCGGCACGGAGACCATTTGTAGCAGTCTCAAGAATAACCCGCCGATGCGCTTGCACCAGTTGCCAATCATGTGCGCATAGCTGGGTGCCAGGTGATAAATCTGTGCCGCCGTGGGGGACTCCTTCTCCAGATCGCTGACCGTCAGCACACAGTCCTCTGTCTTGCCGGTTGGATCGACGACCCATTGCTGCAACTGACCGTCCTGAGTCCAGCTGATCTCGATCAGGTTGGTTGAATCGCGCACCGTCGCACTCTCGACTCCCGACGGAAGACCCGCGTTCAAAGTGGTCTCTCGCGAGCTGAGATTCATGTTCGCCGCAATGCCCAGGATCGCTCCCAGCACCATGCCGATCAGAATCTGCCAATGGAGCTCGAGTTTCACAAATCACCTCTTATCGTCTTGATACCCATTCCTTTACGTGCCACCGGGGTCCAATAAGCCTGTGTCCGTACGGCGCCTTGGATTTTGACCCCACGGGGGAACCTGCAGGCGGCGCGCTGACGCCAGTCACTTGTGTTGGCAGCTATCTGTTCTGGGCCGCATTGTAGCTTAAACCCGGGGTGGCTTTAGTATGGGGATTCGATTTCAATAGGGACTAGCTGCCACCCGAATTGACTCCCACCTCTCCACAACGAATGCCGCAGGCTGAGCGGCATTGGATGGTTGCCATGAGTACTCTGCTGATCTGTTTGGCTTCATTGTCCTTGCTGGCCATTGCCTACTTGTCGTACGGGCGTTGGCTGAGCCGCAAGCTGTTTGAGTTGTCCACGGATGCGGTTGTCCCGAGTCGCGCGCTGCGCGATGACCAGGACTATGTGCCGACTCGCAAGAGTATCGTCT
>JANQOL010000253.1 GCA_028289675.1 Pirellulaceae bacterium | reverse complement strand
GTGGTCACTCGCGGATCACCGCGGCGCCGCCAGCGACGGTTGAGATACAAGTCCTGCAAGTCGTTCAGCGGCAGCGTTAGTTCGGGTTCAGGCAAAATGCCCCACACGTCGTCCTCGGTCATCTCCTCCGTGCGATGAATGTTGCCCCCATTGGGACGATAAAACCTCGCTGTTGTGAACTTCAGTGCCGTTTGGTCATTCTCTAAATCGAAGACTTGCTGCACCGTACCCTTGCCATACGACCGTTGTCCGCAAATCACGGCCCGTCCCAAATCTTGAAGGCAACCGGCCATAATCTCGCTGGCGCTAGCTGATTGGTCGTTGACCAGTAATACGATCGGCACCGTCAGGTCCAAATCCAATTTGGCATCCGCGGTTCGCTTGGTACCAAAAATCTGCCGCCTGCCCCGTGTGCTGACAATGGTGCCGCTATCGAGCAACATATCACACATTTGCACCGCCGATGGAAGGATACCGCCAGGATTGTAGCGCAAATCGAGGATCAGCGCCTGTGCCCGACCACGTACTTGCTTGAGAGCCGCTTCGAATTCCTCGACCGTGCGCTCGCCAAACAAGGTCACGCGGATGTAAGCGATGCGCGGATCTTCCTCCAACACAAAGTCCCAACTGGAATCGCCTCGTATACGGTCTCCGTACACCGAATCTACTTGGATGTCGGCACGCTCGATTTCCATCGTTAGCAACTCCGGTTCTCCCAAGCGACGAACTTGGATGGTCACCGATTTTCCTACTGGCCCACGCATCAAATCCGTGGCGTCTGTGGCAGCCAAACCAACAGTGGATTCTTGCTCGATGTAGGTGATCACATCGCCCGGCAGCAAACCTGCCTCGAATGCTGGTGTTCCTGGAATAGGCGCGACCACCGTCAGCTGTTCGGCCGCTGGTGGACCTTCGATCAACACGCCCAGACCGCCGAATTTCTGCTCAATGACAGCCTGAAACTCACCGTACTTCGTCGGCGGGATAAACTCGGAGAATTGGTCCAGTTCCGTGACGATGCCTTCCATGGCGGCCAGATACAGGTCATCTGGATCGACGCGCTCGACGTAATTCTCCTCAATCAACTGAATCGCGCTGCCGATCTTGCCTGCGTACTTGAGCCGCTCCGCCTGAACGTAACAGGCGACACAGATCAGCATGACGAGAATTAGCAATTGAATATTGCGGACGGGCACGGTCGTCGACTTTTCCAAAATGGGTCGGAAACGCCGATCCAAACTACGGACGGCGCCAGAATCTTTCTCCAATTATACGCGTTGGACGAGATAGAAGTCACGCCGATCCATTCCGGGCTGGTCAATTGCAGCGGTAACCCAACGTTCTGTATGGCTTGTACTGGAGCGGTGAACGCTTTGGCATAGCGTTGTTTCGCCTATTTGAGACTGTAAAACGTTGACAGCGCACGCTATACGTTCGTGCGACTCGCACTAACGATCAAACTCAGTCTCTTCTTTACCGCCGTCGCCCGACTGAGGTTGCCAAGCATGAAAGCTGCGCGTTAGCAGGGCCACGTAGAACCCACTAGACAGTAGAGTGCCCAACGCGGCACCCAGGGTGTAAACCGTGGGCACCGGCGGTAGCAGCCACCCCGCGAACACGCTGGTCGCGGCCGCCAAGACGATGGCCGGAGACAACATGGCGAAGAAGATCCACACGCTGGCCATGGCGCGGCCGGCAGCCAAAGCATCGCGTTGCTGCAAAGC
>JANQOL010000864.1 GCA_028289675.1 Pirellulaceae bacterium | reverse complement strand
CTCCATTCGCAATCACGTGGGGCCGTTGGCGCTCGTCTTGCTGGCCATGTCGCTCCAATACTCGGCCGTTGGCTTGTGGATCAGTATTCGCTCTTCCAGCTCCGATGCCAGTCTGCGTTGGACCTATGCCACCGTCTTGGCCTTGGCGGTCCTGTCGGTGGGGCCGCTGGTGATTATCGGCAACTTGTCAGGCAGCAAGGCGACGATTGCCCGATGGTTGACGACGGTTTCGCCGGTGTCTGCTCTCCAACAAGTTACGGCCAGTCAGTCGGCTGTGGCCGGTCTGGGAATACAAAGCGGTTGGGTTGAGTTCTTGGTGGTCAGCGGGCTGATCACGTTGCTGCTAGCGACCCTGACCATCCGGAAACTGGATCCAATCTTGTTGGACCGCGCACGTCCCTCAGGCCGCGTTATCGGCGCAGTGGGGCAGCCCAATAGTTGGTGGCGACGGATCGCTTATCTGGTGGATCCACAACAGCGCAAGTCGGGTATTCCTTGGTGGCTGAACCCGATCATGGTCAAGGAGTTTCGAACCAGGAAGTTCGGCCGCCTGCACTGGCTCATCCGGTTGGTGGCCATCTGCGCCATCATCTCGCTGTTGTTAACGGTGGTCGCCACGACAGGCACGGTCAGTTGGGGCGTGGAACGCATCGCTGGACCGTTGGTATTGATGCAAGTCGCTTTGATGCTGTTGGTGGGACCCAGCTTGGGAGCCAACTTGATCGCCGCGGAGATTGAAAGCGGCGGTTGGCAACTGCTTCGCGTCACACCGGTTTCCACGTGGCGCGTATTTTGCGGCAAAATCATGAGCGCGGTGTGGACCATGCTGCTGGTGCTGTTGGCGACATTGCCGGGCTATGCGGTGATGAGCTACATCCAACCCGCCATGGGAGGCCAGGTTGGCAACGTCATCGTCTCGTTGCTGATCGCGGTCTGTATGGTGGTGTCGATCAGCGCGTGCATTAGCGCGTTTGCGCGAACGACCGCCGCGGCCACGGCCACGGCTTACGGAGTCTTGTTGACGCTGTTCGCGGGCACGCTGTTGATTTGGCTCGCGCGGGGTAAGCCGTTTGGTCCGGTGTTCGTCGAGCGGGTACTCACCTTGAATCCAGCCGCCGCCGCGCTGGGAGAAATGAAGAGTCCAGGATTCGAGCTCTACAATCTCACGCCCGCCGCCTGGTGGGTAGGAGGCTTTATTTCAGTGGCTTGTTTGTTGCTATTCGCCATCCGCATTTGGCAACTGACATTGCCTGACTAGAGTGCCTTGACTTTCGTGGTGCCTGTTTTCGTCCGGCCCACGTCATTTGCCTTCACCAGTGTTTCGAATTCTTGGAGTGTCATTGGCAAGTCTTTGCTCAGGTTTCAATTCGTTGCTAGCCCCTTACAGAGTGGGTATCGTATCTTTTATGAGTCCAAGGGTAACAGTCGATATCCTCTCTGGCTCGGGTCGTAACCAAGTTTACACCCCTTCCGACTAGGGGTTAACTAATATCGTTCTGCCGATCAGCCTTTGGCGAGACTATCAAACGAATTTTGCCTTTCTCGGGATAGGAGCGCAAATCCAACAGAGCAACGGGCTCTATATATGCACGCGAGTGGCTTCTTGTGAGGGCGATGTAAGCCTCTGCCCCGCATTTCCCGTTCATGCTGGTAGCGATCATGAAACCCTCTCGCCCGTTCTTGGCTGCAATTGGAATCGGCGCATTCGTTGGTGTTGCGAGGTGTGTTTTTGAGTGCCTATTTATTGTTCCCCTCGCTCCTGATCCTCAAAATGGGATCTGGATAATGATGTCGATCATTACCAGCGCTGGTATTGTTGCGACAGTTACGCTAGCAGCATGGCTGATGTTTCGTTCATTGGACTCAAAGTCATTGCTTTGTAGATTTGCGGCATTAGTACCACTTTTTCTTCTTCTCGGATGGTATTCTCTAGGGTTTGTCAATCTAACGCGGATGCGAACTGCCCTGCTAGACTCAGCGGATCCAAACACAAAGGCTGATCGTTTGCGTGAGCTTGCCGACTACGCAGACGGTCCTGGCTACGAAATTGACAATCGCATAGCAAGGCATCCCAATACACCTCCCGACGTGCTTCGCTCACTACAAGGCAGGCCGCACCAAGTTGGAACTGAGATGGTACTTGCGCAAAATCCCAACACGCCTGACGATGTTCTCCGTAAGATTGGTAATCGGAATGACGAATGGGCGGAACATGTCATGAATTCACTGGTGCGAAACCCACGATATCGCGAGGTGTTCAATGGTGTTGATCCTCGGGAAGACCCGGCAGAACCAAGCGATCCACCGAAGTCGCGGTAGCCGAGTTTTTTGGCAATGGAAAATCAACTCGCCGCGACTCGGTGATCGCAATCGTTCTGCGATTAAGAGGTGCTATCGCTAGCTGATGCATTGGATCAATTGGAATCTGAAACGCTAATGGTGTTCGTGGCAATCTTGGCGCTAGTTTCCCTGTTCGCGTCTAACTTCTATAAGACGACGCTCTCAGTGATCGAGTTTCGAGCAGACCATAACCTGGCACACGACGTTGATGACGAAATCGAGAAGATCCGACTGATTCACGAAAACGCTGCGGCTGAAGTTGGTTGGCGTGAAATACACGTCCGATCGAAGCCCGATTTTCCTCTGACCTGCACGCTCGGATTAGCTGATCTTGCAAATGCGCTGAACATCACCGGCAGATCAGTTGGCGTGACTTATCGAGGCGCGCAATCACAGATTGCTGACGGCTATGCGTTCCAGATGAATGATCTTACGGTCTACGGCGTCGCGCCAAACGGCAACGTTCAGTCAATTGCCTTCGATCAATACTCCGACGATCCCCCTGACGTCGATTCAATTGGTCGGCTCAAATCGCTCGCTCAGAAATTACAACTCGATTTGGTATATTGGTGCCGTTGCGCAAGGGTCACTCCAGTAGATCCGTTATTCGATTCGTTGCTGGCCAACGATACGACATAACAGTGTAAAGCACCAAAGTTGCCGATCCGGACGCAATTTGAAATCAACATCACTGGCGGCAACCCGGTAGTTGTAGGCGTTATGCCGCTTGGAGGAATATGTCGCTTCTCGCCAACGACAACCTCGAACGTCTAAGCGATCTGCTGCCGGAATCTGTAGCAAATCATCATTGTGTTTTGGCGATCTCGAATGTAGGCGACTCAGTTGAATTAGCCCATCCCGCCACAGGTTGGGACAATGAGAACAAGGAGATCGTTGAATTCCTTCTCAACCGAGCAATTTCGTGGAGACCATATCCAACTGACGAGATCGAAAAAGCAATTCGAATCGCATACGGGAGCATCCGCCCCGTAAAGAATTGCTCGTGGAAATTTGAATACCAATGCCCCAAGAACTGGGATTCACTAGAAAAGACAGAACTCGCTACCGTTCGAAATTGCCTAAAATGCAGCAAACCCGTGCATCTTTGTTTCTCAGAATCTCAGGTCATTGAACACGCGAAACGCGGCGAGTGCATTTGCCTCGTAAACTGGGTGTCTGGCGAATCCATTGGTGACGTGAGAATATTGACGGAATCAGAAATTGCTGAATTGGATCCCAAATCACTTTGGCCAACTTGTCCGAAATGTGGGGCTCCCACCCAAACAAGATATGGGAAACAATGCTTCGATTGTGGGCATGTCTGGCACTGAATCGCGGCATAACAAAATGTTGGACCGCAGTTGGGCTTGCGGTCGTTATCAATTATCAGTGTTGATTGGTCCCGACGCGGTCACTATGGTCGTTCTGCCAGAAACTCGATACGGAGATATGATATGGTGATTCTCAAGTCAGTTCTGCTTGTAGCCGCAATCGGTGCCGTTGTTTGCACAGGCCAAGAGCCGGAGACGAGAACCTCGGGGGCATTTACGGACCATGCCACACCTCCCGGATGGGAAGACATTCACATCCAAGCGGAAGGAGCAGTCGTAGGGGAATTTGCCGGCTTCTTCGATGTTACGCTTCGCACAACACAGATTGAAGATGGAAGTGTGACGCAGACTGATCTGGAACGTGGATCGATCGTGTTGACGTTCAACGAGTTCGCCAGCAACCCCGTCAAAATCGATCAACCGACTGGGTTCAGTGGCATGATCGTTGTCGGTCGTGACAAGTATCCTGTGCCCATCAACTTGACCGCTCGTCAACGAAGACAAGGCAACTTGTTCAATGTGTCACTTTCCGGGATTACCGATTCCGACTCCGTCGGAGTAGCGACGGTAGATGGTGAGACAATCACAATTCGCCTGGTCGATGGCGGTCCAAAAGCAACCGTTCTTAAATTGCAGCGTCAATCTCCTCAGGCCAAACAAACGGCACCCGCGGCCGACAAACAGGTTGGTTTCGGCTCTGCCAAACCGTATGTCCCCAATGGCTTGCCAGCTGCGTAGGGCGTTACAGAACAAAAAAGTAAACCGGAGCACTCATTCACGCGGCAACTGAATCAAGGCTTTCCGTTCGTGCCCGGTTACGGCAGGCGTTATCCAACAAATGCTTAGATGCAGCTACGAGATAGCATTTACCAAAACCAGTTCTCAGCTAAGACGCTGTTCGTCATCACTTCGATATGCGCGGTATCACTTGCGATTTCACGTATTGATTCCTTGCTTGTTCCGCTCGCGTTTCCATTTACGTTGGGGCCGCTTGCCGCACACAGTGTTACCAAAACAAAGTACTCGCTCATCGTTGGGACACTGTCTTCGTTGTTCTGTTCCCTTATTGGCATAGGTCCGGTTTTTCTCATGTCCTTCTTTCTTAAGTGGACCTTCGATTTGGTCGGATATCAGCTGCTGCCCAAATCGTTTTTGGTTGCCGTCAGCATTGCGTACTTCGGCACGTTGGCGGTGCTCGGTGGCTATGCCGGAGGAATTGCAGCAAGATCCGACTGACTCAAACTGAATTACGAAGAATCTGGTAACCATGGAATGCACCCGATCCGCGTTGGCCGATCGGCTTTGCCAAACGAAAGCACTCACGCGACTGGGTGATTCCAACCGACCTACTTTGAAGATAAAACGTACACTAGAAACATTCCTCGCACTTGGGCTTTGCCTTGGTGTCGCTGCCTGTGCGTGGGCTTACTACGGAAGCCCAAGCTCGGCTAGCACTACGTCTTTGCCAATTGATGCTGCGCCCCCGGGTCGACTGTGGGCATACCGAGTTCCGTTTCCCTTCGATGATCTTGATTCCGTTACATTGGAAATCCGTCGGTCATCAGAGCGTCACGATGCTGATTTCACCGTGGGATCGGTAGATGGCGGACTCATCATATCGCACGAAGACGCGGAGATGAAACTCTCAACCGGACGGATTTCGTCGGCACGAATCCGTGACGGCGTGTCCGTTGCGACTTGGTTGATAGAGTTAGATGACGTAATGACTGCACCACCAGCACAGGGCCAATGGCGGATCGCGGGGAATGTCAGAATTTCAGGTGTCTCGTCGTCGATCTCGCCGCAAGACGATTTCTGCCTCGGCGAGTCTGTATCAGCCGCCTGGGAGCGAATCCCGAACTGGACCGGGACCGAGATGTGCGTTGGCAGATTTCGGACAAACGATGATGAGCGTATTTACGACTACTATTGCGTACTGGTCGCCGCTGGCTCGAAATCGCGACAACCAAGCGATCAACCGAAGTCGCGGTAGCCGTGCGATTTCGCAATGGACAATCAACTCCCGCGACTCGGCTATCGCAGACGTTGGTCGACGATAGAATGACCGGATGGATTTGATCTACGTCGAAACAACTGTGATTGGTAATGTCGTTGGGCGCATTCACTCAAACCCGGATGCCGCGTCCCGCCAAAGGACGACGCGAAATTGGTAGAACACGGCAGCACGCCAATACGAGCTCGCAATATCGCAGCTGGTCATCGATGAATGCGGCGATGGTGATCCGTAGCCGCGAGAGAGCGTCTGGACGTCCTCGATGACTTGACCGTTCTTGCGATCACGGACGAAGCGCGAGTATTGGCACGCGTTCTTAATGCGGAGGCTGCAGTCCCGCCATCCGAACCGCGCGATGCCTTGCACATTGCCGTTGCGGCAGTTCAGTGCGTACAATACTTGGTGACGTGGAATTTCAAGCACATCGCTAACGCTACGATGCGCTCCAAGATCGAGCGAACGTGCCGTGATGCAGGTTTTGAGCCTCCAATCATTTGTTCGCCACCCGAGATTCCGGGGGATATTGATGACTAACCCGATCACCCAACAAATTCGCGATACTCGCCATCGTCTTGCTGCAAAGTTCGACAATGATCTCGATCGGATCGTGGACGATCTACAGCGTCAACAACACGAATCCGACCGACACTACGTCAACCGCTCCAAACAAGCGACGAATCATGTGATGCAACGGAGCGGCGGTGGCGACTTTGCCGACGATGGAGAGTCGACTCCCGCCGCCCGCTGATTGCCGTTGTTGGCCTGACGGCGCCCGCTCCTTCGTCGCTTTAGGACCTTGGCCAACTCCCCTGGAGAAGGCGTTAACCAGCTGCACTTTCGTTCGCCGGTCGGCTCTGCCGTCAGGCCAATGCGGCGCTTAGCCCGCAGGCCGACAATACGGTTGAACACAGTCTCGCGTACAACTGCAATTCACTACCAAATCTAACGGCGAGGCGAGTTAACCGCCGCGTTACGTCACAACCATGGAAGCCACTGACTTCATTGATGTCCGGTCGTGCGTCGAGCAGCTAAACCTCACGCTTCCGGATAGCATCGTCGTTCTTCCCTACAACCTCGACGATGTTTCGGATGTGTCCGACCTGCTTTATGCGGGATCCGCGCCTGCTGTTATTAAACTCCTGCGAACAAACGACCGTGTTGATGTCGCAGCAATAACTGACGAGCCCATTCTGACGCGACGGGATCACGATGTAACAATTGTGCTGCCAACGCTCTTCTTCGCCGCGGCATATCTGTCACAGAATCCACATGCATGCTCAAAAGCTGTTGCCGACATTGCATCCCCGAATCTCGAATTTCCATATTTTAGACTGATGCCGACGACTCTATGGGATCGTATTGGTGAGCGCTTTCGATCAGTCAAGGAAATTCTTGGCAAGCACCGATTAATCAGGCGGCCTCTGTCAGATCACAGTTCAGCAGCTTCTATTGCAGAAATATTCGATACTAAGACAGTCCTAGAAGTCGGCAACGGTTTCCTATTGATGTGCGGAAACGATGATCGCCCGCTCGAACGTTGCAATGCCTCAGAACTTGTTACGACAGTCCGCAACGTCTATCTGACTGTGTGTAGCAATGTGCTGTCCGATGCGTCAGTAACGGCCGATTCGACATGAATACAGCCATATAAGTCCGACTAAAGATGAGAATCTCTCCGGCGGACACCAATGAGAACTGAAACGGAGCTTTCCGAGCACGAGACGGCGTTCATAAATTCGTTTGTCCTTCGCGATCGGCGCGAACGCTACCGGTCTCAGCTTGCTTCCCGCAAGAAGCGCGGACAGTTCCTTGATCGACTCAACCACCGATTTCTTGACGACATTGACCCGCGCTTTGTTGCTGTATCACCTAGTCATCCTTTGCCGTCATCACATGAACACTGCTACGTGATCGCGTCAGAGGATCGTTACGACTCGACCACCGTCGCCGCGCGTGATGCCGACACTGTCCTACGTGGCGCTCTATTTGGGATCCTCGTTTCCTACATTCCGGGTAAACTACTGGCATACAAGGATGAGGCTCCGGCAAGCATCATCTGGTTGTGTAAAGAGTAAACATGACCACCGTCATTGGCAAATAGCCATCGCGCGTCCTCGATGATTTAGAGGTTCGGCCTACTGGTGATACTTGGTGAGGCCCAAAATGAAACACATCAGCTTCGTTTGTCTACTGGTCGTCAACATCGTTCCTGTCTTTGCTGGCGAATTAGCCGCTCAGAATCCGACGGCGGAGTCAATCAAGCGAAGCCGGTTCAACCAGGTGTTTGTAAAAGTCTTCGTGCCCGTCACACCGCTTACTCCAAAGCAGAAGGGCCCTGCCGTGGAGTCTTGGGTTGCAGCGCGACTCAAGCAGCTGGGCGAGCCCGAGTATTTTGCTGTCACCGGCTGGGTGCCTGTTTGTGATGGGCTGCTTGCGGACGATATCATAGACAATGACGTGTGGGATGGTCGCCTTAAAGGCAAGCACCGTTATTGCCCTGTCGGCGGAGACATCCCTGAGCGAGCCGAGGGGCGTATCAAGGTACTCCTTAGAGGATGGTGGCCCGGCGGTACCGACGTGACCGTTTCTCTGACGGATGAACCTGGTAGCCGAGCGGTCTTGGCAATCAAAGAGCATAAGACGGAGCAGAGAATGCCCTACGTGGCCGTTCTCATCGGACCACCACCTGCAAGCCCTGCGGCTTCAATCGACCACAAGAAGTAGCTTGCCATCCCGAGCGACAGACCGAATCATGGCATCCATCGAAGTCGGGTTGGCGAGGTTTTACAAATGAACATTCAACTTCCCCGACTCGGTGATGCGGGTCATTCTTCACCTACTAGCAGCAGAAGCCAAATGAAACGAAGCCTAGTATCCATTTTGTACATCCTTGCTCTTTTTCTCCCTCATGTCGTCCTTGCCGATGATCCAGATAGTTCTGATAAGGGTCACGCGGCTGCAGGGCTAGGAGAAGTGGTAGCACGACAGCTCCAAGAGATGGGCGGCGAATGGGAGATACATGAAGCTCAGCTACGTGGCGCGCCATTGCCAAATGATCAATTCGAATCACTTCGAGTCGACTCGGCAGGGTTTACGTTGCGCATGCAGAAACGCAAAACACGATTCGAGTTCATTGCCTATGAATTGGTACCGGACGTTTTTCTTGCTCGCTCAAAAGAGGATGGCAATGAACGGCAACTCATGTACGAACTCCGACTCAGGAATGGAATTATAGAAATTCGGTACCGAACCAACGGAGCGCACCTTCGACCAGGAAAGGGCGTAGAAGATTCTCAGCTTCTCGTTCAGAAGTGGAAGAAGGTGGAGGAAGATGCAGAACCGTTGAATCGCGAAGAGTGATCGAGCGAGCAATTGCGGGCTGGGCGTTTCTCAATTCCAGGTTGCCGACTGCAACTCGGAGATTTGCGTCGCTGTTCAAGGAAATGGGAGCGGTTCAATTGACCTGATTCTCTCGCAACGACTGTATCAGGAAATGGGAGCGGTTCAGATCAACTGGACACCCACGCGACTGGGGATTCAGAGCGTTAACCACCACAGAGATGAAGCCACTTCACCTGATGCCAGCCATGCCCGAATTCTCGCCCTCACTCTATGCGGATCTTGAGCGGCTCAATGAAAGGCCGAAACCCTTCGAGGTGTATACCGCCCGCGACTTGTGGACCGACGAGCATACGTCCCAGCGAATGTTGGCGTTTCACTTGGACGGCGAGATCGACGTTTCCTCGCGAAGCACCAAGTTCATCGAAGAGTCCGTGACATGGATGGCTGCCAGATTCCATTTGCCTGAAGGCCGCCGGGTGTTCGATTTTGGATGTGGACCTGGCCTATACACGTCTCGCTTGGCCCAACTGGGTGCCACCGTAAGTGGCGTCGATTTCTCTAAACGGTCGCTCAACTATGCTCGAAAGCAAGCCGAGCAGGACGGACTTGAAATCGATTATCACGAAGCGGATTACCTCGATTTGCAGATTGACGGGCAGTTCGATCTCGTGACTTTGGTTATGTACGACTTCTGCGCATTGAGCCCCATGCAAAGGTCAGCGATGCTCGAGAGATTTGGTCGCATCCTCAGTCCTGAAGGACGCGTCGTTCTGGACGTCTACTCACTCGCCGCGTTTGAGCAGAGAGAAGAGTCGTCGATCTACGAAAAGAACTTGCTCGACGGGTTCTGGTCTCCGCTCCCTTACTACGGATTCCTCAATACGTTCAAGTACGATCAGGAGAACGTTGTCTTGGACAAATACACAATCATCGAAACAGACCGTTCCAGACAGATCTACAACTGGCTCCAGTACTTCTCGGTCGAAGCGCTGGAAGACGAACTCCCGCCGGCGGGTCTTGAAATAGAGGAGGTCCTGGGCGATGTAGCTGGACAACCGTTCAATTCCCAGCGACCAGAGTTCGCCGTGGTGTTGAAGAAATCGTGATCACGATGCGGGGGATTAAGTGGTTGCACAACAAAGAAGAAGTGGATGAATCAATGATACGAATCGAACACCTGAACTTCGGCTGGCTGCACAAGCCGCCTTTGCCACCCGCATCTTGCCACTGCCTATTGATTCTGTCCGGGGACGAAGCTGTTTTGGTCGACACCGGCATCGGGATGCACGATGTGCATGATCCTCAGCGGCGCATTGGCTCCGATGCGATCGATGCTGCTGGCTTCAAGTTCCTTCCTGACGTCACCGCGATTCGGCAACTGGAGTCGCGCGGAATTGCTGCTTCCGCGGTCACTGATATCGTATTGACACACTGTGATTCGGACCATGTGGGTGGCCTTGCTGACTTCCCGGCCGCACGCGTTCATCTTGCATCCGAGGAGAAAGAGAATCTTGACGCCGGAAATCCGCGGTACACGCCGTTTCAGTTTTCGCACGGGCCGGACTGGGAGACTTACTCGGAAAACGACTCCGACATGCTCGGTCTGCCGTCTCGGCGGGTTTCGACTTCAACCGACGTGGACATCCGATTGGTGCCGTTGTTCGGCCACACGAACGGGCACTGCGGTGTTGCGATAAATCACGAGGCAGCTTGGATGCTTCATGTTGGTGACGCGTATTATCTGCGTGACGAATTGACTAATGAACACCATCCGATCAGCGACCTGGCGACGCTACGAGCTGACAATAACGACCTCCGCATGGAAACGCTCGACAATCTGCGACACTTGACTCGACAGTCCGTTGACCTAACGTACTTCGGCTACCATGACATCACGGAACTGCCCGACAACATCCCGCTGTTAGAGGATGTCGCATAACAACACAGTGCACTCAAATCGCGAAGTTGAAGTAGACGGTCTTTCGTCGCCGTCTGGTTGCGGCATCTACGGAACACCTGGGTCCCTTGCTACTTCGAGATTCGGATGGCGGCATAGTACCGCAGAAACGCGGCGCGGTCCCCCAGCTTTTGGTCCCCCTCAAGATCCAGCGCCAGAATGATTGAAGAAGCGGATTCTCAACTCGTTAGCAAAACTGTCGAAGCGATACTGCAACATCATGGCGATGCGCTAGATGTCTATCGCATTCCAGAGCAACACCAGGTGGTTCTTGTCGTTAATCAAGCCCATGCGCGCATCACCAACGGTGGTTTCCAGTTCTTGTTGGAGCGGGAAGACGCGGATTTTGAACTCTGCAAACTGATGTCCACCGCACACGAGAAAATTGGAGCTGAACGCGCGCACCGCGCTTTCTCCAAATTTCTGCGTGGTTTCCTGTGGATTCGCCCCACCGCTCCTATTGCAAAGCCGCTCAATCGGCTTCGTTTGCCGTTATCGATCGTCAAGGCGTTACTCGGCTTCGAGACTGCAGATACGTTATACTTCGATTCGTCGGACGAGACCTATGGTTGTCTCGCAAAGTACATACGAACGCATTCGGTGGCCTTCCCCAGATCTGCGGCGGAATAGCGAGAATCATGGGTTAGGCGGAGACGCGAGTTTCTCTGGCTGCTACCGAACTTCGACGAAACGACTATGCGGAGTAACACATCGCAATGAGGCGTCTCACTTCTGTCGTTTCTCTGCTCCTACTCTGCGCTGGTGGCTGCTCAGACGACTCGAAGACTGCCGTTGATGCGCCGGCTCGGGCTGTTAATCCCGAACGTCCGACGGCCTCGGAAATCCTGATGAAGATGGGTGCCGCGTACGCAGAATGCGAGACCTACTCGGACACCGGAACGGTTACGACCACGCTGACTAGCAGCGATGGCATCCACAAATCTGTCAAACCCTTTGCGACATCATTCGTCCGCAATGGTAGTTTTCGCTTCCAGTTCTCGGAGTCCGGCATTCCGGGGTCGTTGTATGTCGTTTGGACTGACGGCAAAAGCGTTCTCACGTGGTGGGATCTCAATCAAGAAAAGGAGTCTGAAAACTCCCTTGGCCTCGCCCTAGCTGGGGCGACAGGTGTTTCGGGTGGTTCAGCCCACACGATTCCGGCGCTATTGATCCCAGCGGAAGTTGGCGGCCGGCCGCTAACCGACATCAGGAATCCAACGCGTGGTGCCGATGCCACGATTGATGACACTCACTGTTTCGTGATTATCGGATCGTACGCGGATCACCCGATAACTCTATGGATTGAAAAGCAGACGTATCTCATCCGTCGCATAGATAGCACGTCGACGTTTGACGACTTCAAGTCGGAAGACACCACGGTCTACTCAGCAAGCTTCGATGCCAAAATTGACCCCGATGAGCTTGCGTTTGGCATTCCATAGTGACCGTGTATTGACAACGAAGAATCTCTCGTCACGCAGAGTGGTTTTGGCGTCATTCATGAAATTGTTAGGCTACATGAAACAGCAACTCTTGCATTCTGCGATTCTCGTCTTTGCCATCACCTTCGTCGGTGCATACCCGGTTCGTGCCAACGAACTGAGAACGCCATCAACTTTTCGTGTGGTCAGTTATCTGCCTGACTACCGTTTGACTGCCTTTGATCCCAACGCGGCTGCGGGATTGACCGACCTGGTTGTTTTCTCAGCTGAACTTGCCGAAGACGGGTCTCTAGATATGGCTCGTTTGAAGAACTGCCCGTGGCCAGAGCTGCTCCGTTTCAAGACACAGCAACGTATTCGTTTACTCTTGACGATTGGCGGGTGGGAGAGGTCAAGGTACTTTGCCTCAGTTGTGCGATCACCTGAAAAACGTGCTAGATGTGTGGAAGCGATAGTTCAGCTCTGTCTCGATAAGCGTCTCGATGGCATTGATCTCGACTGGGAACACCCCCAGGGAGCAACCGACAATGAATTCTACGGAAAGTTGCTTGGCGAACTTCGTCAAGCCTTCGATCCACATGGCCTGGTTTTGAGTGTGACCATCGCTTCTTGGCAAGGCCTACCCGCTGAAGGTATAGCTGCCGTAGATTATGTCCAAGTTATGGCTTATGACGCAGACGGAAAGCACTCAACCTTTGAGTACGCAAAACAAGAGATTTCTGCCATTGCAAATGGGGGCGTTCCGGCGCAGAAAATCGTTCTGGGTCTGCCGTTTTATGGCCGCGACATCAAGACTCGACGAGCGATGACATACGGCGAGATTGTGGCCAAGTTCAACCCGGCTCCCGCAGAAGATCAAGTCGGCCAAATGTACTTCAATGGTCCGGATACCATTCGTCGCAAAGTGAAACTGGCGATCAGTTCTAAACTCGGCGGAGTGATGGCATGGGAATTGGGCCAAGATGCTTCAGGGCACGAGTCACTACTGAAAGCGATACGGGACTTGGTCGATAGTACGCAGCAAAAATGAGCTGCAACGGACATATCGTCAATCGAACAAACCCGCAGGCAACAATAGCACTGATTTCGGCTGGTATTTGGTAGCCACGAAGCGACACGAAGATCACGAAGGATGGCTTTCGACGACCTCTCGCACTGCGTGATTGCTTCGCGTTCTTCGTGGTTCAACTTTTCCCTGGACCTACCGCATCCAACGATGAGACGAGTTAGTCGTCGCGTTATTGGCTCGATTCGTTCGCTAGATGATTGACAACACCTACACCGAGTTCGTCTTTAGTGCGTTGCGAATCGTCCCGGTGGTAGCAGCGGTGGCGGTCGTGGCATTCATGAACCGCAGTAGATTGTCCTTTCTGCTTGGATTTGCTGGCTGCTTTATCGGGATCTTCTTTGATCGTGGTGGGTCGACTGGTGGATATTTGGAGCATGTTACGATACGGGCCAACGCATTCTTGGGCTTAGGAATTGCCGGCGCTACAATCGGACTGATAGCCGCGTACGCGATCACTACAATGCGAACGAGAAAAGCCAAGACCGATCATTGAATCCTCAGACGTACCTGACAAGACGCCCCACGCAACCAAATCGGCAGATAACCAAGTCCGTGCACGGAGCCCATATTCAAACGGGGTGATCGGTACCGCCAATTCGTGGTGTGACTTCAGCAGTTAGGTTTTCCATTGCTTGCCAAGATGATTGTTATTCCGACTTGGATCGTTCTGCTTGGCGTCGCGCTCGCGATAGCGCTACTGTTCGTTATGCAGCAAAAGAAATCGTAAGAATACGCAACGCGCGCGATTCATGAGTCAGAATCCATACGAAGCAAGCAAAATAGAACCGGCGACGGAGATCCGCGCCAAGTACGCCAATCCCATTCGTGACGCGTTTGCGGTCGCGGCTGGGATACTCTTTCTGAACGTTGCGGTTCTCGTGATCCTGCCGTTGCTCTTTCCGGTGGTCCCGGTGTCACCAAAGATCGAAGCTCTTGAAGCATACTGTTACATTTCCCCGATACTCTTTGGTGTAGTCGCAACTGTGGTCGGCCTAGCCTTCAATCGATATGGCTGGCTATCCATATCAGCCCTTGTTCTGTTCGGGTTGTTCAATACTTGGCTCGATTTTCAGATCCTCGATATAATCAAGCTGGCCGGTTGATTTTTGTTGGGTACTTCGGGCTGCATGCAGACATCATCGCGAGCGAACTAAGCGATGAGCCCAGGTCGCCGATCGCCTTTGTTTACTTCAATGCCTACCGCGGCGACTGGATGTGGCCGCCGTTATGCCCCACCAAGAAGCAGGTAACTAATGTCAAACCCTTTTGATCCAACACCCTTGAGTAATGAGCCCACGCCAAAGAATCTCGTCAATACGCCAGCACTGTGCTTGATCGTCATCTCCTCCATCGCGATAGGTCTCGGTGTTTTGGGGCTCGTTGTAGATGGCGTCTTGCTAAGCACCGGACTCGACCAGCAGTTGGATGAAATCCAGAACGGGTCTTTACCGAAACGTACTCAGATACTTATCCGCAGTGCCTGGGGAATCGTTTTGATTGCCGCGTCGGGCTTTGTGCTCTATGGTTCGATTGCGATGCGACGGCTCCAAAACTACAGGCTATCCCGAATGGCCGCTATGGTGGCTGCTATTCCCTGTGTCGGTCCCTGTTGTCTTCTCGGGATCCCGTTCGGTATTTGGGCATTCGTAGTGCTTGGCAAACCAGAAGTGCAGCAAGCGTTTGAAAACCAGAGCAGCTCCTAAGATAACAAATCGATGAGACGAGACTCGCGGAGTCCTGAACTGTTTTTTCAGCCTGATTCAACGCGGCGACTTGGTTTGTCGCCAACGTTCCTTGACTGAAGCCCACGGCCGCACGTCAAACCCTGGCGCAACGTTACGCATCCTACGTAATCGTTGCGTCGCTAGTTGTCGCTGCACCGGATAGATTTCCATGCGTTGTCAATTGAAGGGACAAACTTGAAACGTCTTTTCGCCGTTTTCGTGCTGTTCGCAGTGGCGTGCTTTCTGTCCGGAGCGTACGGAGCACTTCACAATCAGATTTCGTACTCTGTCTCGCACGAGTATTTCACCAAGTTCAAGTTTGCTCAGTTTGGCATTACGCCCGAGCTTCAAAACCGACTTGGAGCAGCCATTGTCGGTTGGCAGGCTTCTTGGTGGATGGGTGTTGTCATTGGTATCTTCGTTATCCCTTTCGGCCTCCTTGTGCGTGATACCCGATCTTTCATCGTGGCAGTACTGCGATCTTTTCTTGTGATCGTGCTCACCACTTTGGTTACCGGTCTTACTGCTCTCCTTGTTGCGCATCTCGTGATCCCGACATCGCCAAGCGAAGAATGGACGTTTCGCGGGGTGGCCATCGCGGATGCTGCTTCTTTTCGCCGAACGGGAACCATGCATAACTTCAGCTACATTGGTGGGCTACTGGGAATCGCAACCGGAATGGCAAGCATTCTACGGTCCTTTTTGGCCGAAAATGCAAGCCTTAACTTCTGCGAAACAGAAGCAACTCCATGACCGCAGCATCATCAACGCTCGATTCAATTGCTGCGGATCGAATGGCCTATCGCCGATACGCGGTGCTTGCTCTGTACGGTCAGTCTGCGTTTTGGGGCATTGCACAACTCTTCGCCGTTAATAATGCACTGCTCTACATGGCCAACATGGTGGCATTCGCCACTTCGGCAACACTTTGGTTCGAAATCGATTGTCGGATGCTTGCGAAATCGCGGTTGCCGATTCTGCGGCTGCTGTTCTTTTTCGCTTGGCCTATTGCATCACTGATCTACTTGATGGCATCGCGCGGCGTCCGTGAGGTTGGGTATTGGCTGTTACATGTGGTCGGACTATTCGCGACCATGTGCCTGACATTTTTCCTCGCCATGTTCCTGCTATATTGGCTAGGCATGCTGAATGTGGAAGTCCCGGCGAAACCATATAACGTCGAACTGTCGGGTGCGACGGAGCGACGTTGATGCGATTTCCGGCGAGATCAATGTCAACTCCGCTTGCTATTTCCGGAAGTTATCGCAACCAACAACGACACTTGGAACGCATTTCAATGGATGACATGGTTACGCCCTCGGGCCCGATCCTGATTCGGCACGAAGGTCAAGCTTCCCGTGAACGCAGCGCTTGCGGCTGGCGCGATCGACTCATCAGTCACGAAGACGTTGCATCGTCTCCAGCTGCATGGGCACACGCGGTCGACATTGACGGGGCGAAGATGCACTTCCACAAGCGTTCTACCGAGCTCTACTATGTTCTCGATGGCGGTGGCACGGTCTCTATTGATGGCGTCGAACATCAAGTTTCCAAGGGTTCGCTCATTCACATCCCACCCAATGCGGTTCATGGTGCGTGTGGAAAGATGCGTGTCTTGGTGGTCGGCATCCCGGACATTGCCGACGATGACTACTTCGAGGTCGAACAGCAGTAAGAATACGAATCCACTTGCGGAGCGCAAATCAGCGTCGCCGGAGTTATCGCTCTTCCAATGAGCTCCGGGGATTCGAGAATTAGCGCATGTAACGGAGTGAGCGAGTTGGGCGGTTTGGGAATTGAGAGTTTTCTCGCGTTCTTGGTAACGCGTGACGTTATCTATAGCATGAACCGACGGTCCCGCGTCGAGTAAGAGTCATGATAAACAAGATGATTGCCGACCTGGTAACTCAAACTCGCGCTCCCTTGTTCGACAGTCCTGCTAACTGGGGCTTAACGTATGACGATGTGGAATTCATCGCATCCGACGGCATTACCTTGCGAGGATGGCTGGTAAATCCAGGACAAGACCGAGTCATTGTGCAAACTCACTTCGGACTCTTTGCGTGTCGTGCGGGCTATACCAACACCGAAAAACCTCGGTTGCTTCGCGCCTGGCCGACGGACATCAACTTTTTGCAGCATATTAAGGCACTCGCAGAGCTGAACTTTACAGTGCTGGCATATGACATGCGCAACCATGGTGCCAGCGACAAAGGTCGCACGAAGTACAGCTGCGACGGAAAGGAAGAGTACAAAGACGTCCAGGCGGCGGTGAAATTCATCACGTCGCATCAAGATTACTCCGACGCACCGATTGGCATGATTGATATTTGTATGGGTTCCACGAGCATGACTTTGGCGCACGGTGGATCCGACGGATTGGAACACGTCGACAACATCAAGGCTCATGTTGTGGTCCAACCGCTCTATAGTTCGCTCTGGCTGCGATCAATGCGTGTTCCCGAGTTCATGATCCAACGAGCGAACAGGATCAACATCAAGCGCGGCGGGGAAAGTTTCGATGAGTCGCCGATCGACCGAGTAAAACTGATCAACAAGCCGACGATGGTCATTCAAAACAAGAACGACCCCGTTGCCGACATGGATTACGTCAGATCGTATTTCGACGCGCTAGCCGTCGAGAAGGAAATGGTTTGGACAGATGTCGGTAAGAGCCGCATTGCTGGCTATGCCGACCTTACCGAGCGCCCTGAGAAAGTGATCGAGTGGTTTGAGCGCCACGTTCATGCTTGTAAGTCAGCAACTGTTGAATAATCGGGCTAAGACCTTCACCATTGACAGCCCTCCCCGCATCACCTGGCATGCCGGTTCACGCCAGGCGGATCAGCAAAGTGGAACAAGTTGCAGCCTCTTCTGGTACCGCTCGTTCAAGAGTGGTCATTTGGTAAACTGATTTCAGAAAGTTTCCAGACTCGTACGGGGGACAAATCCCGCACGGAATAGCACCCCTAGAGGACGTGCGAATGCGCTGAACCGAGATCGCGGAATCGGGCGGCGTTGAAATGGACCATTAACTCCCGCGACCTGGTTTATCGCGACCTTTCTGCCCCTTGGAGTTCCTGCATGTTTCGCCTTGCAAGGCTAATGACACTTTGTCTGCTTGCCGCTGGGTGCTCGGGAACCGCCGACACACCTGCAGGAACCGCGAGTGTAGCTGCGACGGACGAAACGTCCGAGATGGTTGGGAAGTGGGGAAGTGAGGGGGAGGTTGCACTGATCGTGTCGCGAACAGAGGACCGCATCGTGTTTTCCGCGCCCGAAAACGATACGTGGCGGATGGTCATCAGCGATGCCAAATTGGACGGCGAAACCGTAGCCTTTGTTCAAAAGAACTACCTGCACAGCGGCGAGTCGCACCCTTTCAACGGCGTTGCTTGCCAAACTGCCATTCGCTTAATCGACTCCGACACAATGGAGATGACAATGACGACAGCTACATCGCCGGACCTAGAGCCCGAACTGCTGTCACGGATCGAATAGACGGCAGAACAAAGCGTTGCAGGTGCATATTGGCTTTGGGAGAGACAGAACTATGCACCAGAGTCGAGCTAGCAAAGTCTCCCGGCGACTGGATACGCGCCGAGCCGCGAAGTCGGGCGTTTTGACAATGGGCAATCACCAATCGCGGCATGGTGATTGCGGACGTTTAACCGCACGTAATCATGGACGCAAGTAAGGCGAAATCTCGAAACATAGCTGGCTTACTCGGTCCTTCCCTCGCTGTAGCGTTGATGGCCGAGTTCCCGCTCGTTCAGCCTCATCTCTACGACGAGCAGATCCCGCCGGTTGTCTACCTCACTGGCGTGCTTCTGTTTGTTGCCGGCTTGGCTATTGTGCGCGCACATAATCTGTGGGTTCGCGACTGGCCGGTCTTGATTACGGTAACAGGCTGGCTCTTTCTGATCCTGGGCATGTTCCGGATGTTTGCCGCCGGGCAATACCGTCAAGCCTCAGCCGAGGTCAGCTCAACATCCTTCATGGTAATCGAAGGCGTGTTCTTGGTTGTCGCTTTGGTCATCACCTACTACGGCTATCGTCGACAGCCTCCACAGTCTGGTAGCGATCAGTCTGGTAGCACTCCGTCGGGTACAGAATAATCGGGTCAGGGCCGTCACTTGGTATACTGAGCCTTTGAAGGACTCCAGTTTCGAATAGGCTAACGATCCGATCAGAGATGGCATGCTACAGAGCTCTCTCCCATACTCCGCGTAAATAAATGCACCCGAGCTCCGGCGGGGCCAAGTTTGACAGGAACATCGCCGGTACAACCCGGTTTTTGTGGCGTCAGGCGAACTAAAGCACTCCAACCGTATTCCACCCACGATCATGAAGGCCGTCTTGCTTACACTTTGTCTCGTGGCAGTCGCTACATCCGCGCGCGCTCAGACCAAGCTACTGTTGGTTGCGGATTTCGAGTCCAACGATCTGTCCCAACTTGACACCCAGCAAGCTCAGGCAGATTCACTAAGCGTGGTAACGGCACCAGTGCGCGCGGGAAAATACGCGGCCCGGACATTGCTTCGTGCCAGTGACCCCAAAGTACATGGAGGTCAGCGCGCGGAGTTCACGGACCGGAAGAAGACGGCCATCCAGATGGAAAAAGACTACTGGTATGGCTTGAGTGTCTTCATTCCCAGCGAGTTCACCGCGCCCACCAAGACGGATGCGGTGATCTTCCAATGGCATACTCAGCAAGGCGGCCCAAGTCCCGTGCTGGCGATCCGCGTGAAAAGTGGAGAGTGGAAGATTACGAGTGATGCGCCCGAAAAACGCCGTACTTTGGCAAAGCTGCCTATCGAGAAGAATCGCTGGACAGACTGGGTGGTGCATGCTCGCTGGTCTGCGGAAGCTAAGGGGTTTTGGACCATCTGGAAGAACGGTGCCGAAGTCGTGAAAGAGTCTGGCATCATCACGCAGTATCCTGAAACGCTGGGGCCGTACGCGAAGTTCGGCCAGTATCATAGCGTCGACGAGGTGTCACAAAATGTTGTCTATTTCGACGAGTACCGCGTGGCTGGTCCACACGGCAGCTATGAGGTGGTGGCACCGCCCGGCAACATCGCGCCGTAAGACTGAAGTGGTACGCAACAACAATCACGCCCACGATGGGATCATACAAAAAGATACACGCGAATTCGCCTACAGCGCGTGCTTTGAAGCCATGATCACTCCGGCGCCTCGGTGATTGTTACTGTTATCCAGGAGAGCAGTGTCCTTGGAGATCGATCCAAAACTCCTCGAAGTCGCTAAGAGGCTCGATGTCGCTCCGGAGGCCATCTGTCTGATTCTCCATTGTCTTCATGGCGCTGCTTTTCATAGGCAAGGTCATTGCTCCGGAGAATCTCTTTGCTGGCTGATTCACGATACGTCAATCCGCCAATATGGTTCGGAAGCGCGAGCTCAGCTCAGCGAGTGGGGGATCGTCTCGACCGAGAAGATCGGGGAAATCGTATTCGCGCTTGCGGACGAACGACTGATTACCAAGTCCGAAGATGATCGGCCGCAGGATTTCGTAGACGTTTTCGACTTTGCAGACGCATTTATCGAACCGCACTTCCAAGCGCCAGCGCTGTTTGGTCGCTGGACAATTGGTGGGCTATTTGTGGCAACGACCGTGATCGCCATCGCAATACCCGGCGTCAAGAAGAATGGTTTTGCGGGCGGAATTGGGACATTGGCGGGAGCGTGGTTTGCATTGATCGGTACGATCTGCCTGGCGATAGCGTTGATGAGCAACTTTCGAGGTAGATTCCTCGCTTGGGCAATCGGCGTAGTCTTCCTCGTCATGGGGCTCGTTACCTATTGGGCCACTTCTACCCAAAAGCTGCATTGGTAACTTGGCCATGCACCTAAGCCAAGTCGGGCTGCAGGCACGGGCGTCCCAGTCCACCTAAGGGCGACTTGGAGTTGCGCGTTGATTGGACCACGAAGTGGCTGTTTCTTGTTGACGGCTGACATGTTGCCGAGTCAATAGCAGCAAAATGCGCGCGAAACGCGTGAAGAGATCCAGGCACCACGATGCGCGGCCGGATTTGGCGCGTGATGATTCGGCCGATAGACTTAATGCACGCCAAGATCAATGGGTGCATCACGGGGTTTCAATGGCGCTGGGTTGCAATGGAACTGGGCGTTGCGCGATATGAGCATCACGATTCTTGAGTGCAGTCTAGCACCCTGACGATCGATAAGGCATAACATTGGGATGCACGCGAAGCCGGACTTGCGCGTGTTTTTTGATATGGAAGATCGCTGGTTCCGGCTCGGTGATTCTGGACGTTCTACGATTTGGAGAAAAGCAATGCAAAATCGCGTTTACCTGGGCTTGGCGATACTAGCTGCGCTCTGTTTCGCACCAGCAGTCCCGTCAAATTATGCGGCCCAAACTGTGGATGGCGTCCCGTCTGAGAAGATCAAATCTCTCATGAACGAGCGTCGTGATGTTCTGGCCAAACGCGTCAGCGCGGTCGAGTCGCATTACAAAAGCGGACTATCCACCCTTGAGCCGCTCATTGATGCACGCGACGAGCTTTTTGCTGCCGAACTGGAACTAGCTGAGAGTCGTGAGGAGCGGATTGAGCTTCTTAAGTCTCGTCTGGAGAACCTCAAAGAGGGCGAAGAGCGCATTCTTGAGCTGCAAAAAGTAGGAGCCAGTGGTGGTTCCGAATCGGAAGGGCTTCTGGCGACATCAAGAAGGTTGCTTGCTGAAATCGAGCTTGAACGAGCCCTTGTTTCGGATTGACACCCTTGCGATGGCAAGGACTTAGCCCGCCGCGGGGCGGTCGTACCGATTTGTATGGAACAATGGACTGTACCCAAGCCGCGTTGGCAGGGCGAGTTGCCAGTGCCAGCGCTGGTTATCGTTGGGCTCGGTGTCATCGGGCGATAGATTTCCATGGAAGATACGCTTGATGATTGATGGAACCACGATCGTTTTCGTGTTTTCTTGCGTTTTTTCGTGGCTCTGTATTCTTCAAGGCCGACGTGCTGTCGGTTCAATAGCCACGAGAAGCACGGAGATCCGCGAATCAGCCAAGGCATGACGAATCGCGGTCGGATGTGGTGCGAGACGATGCGCTGCCGTTCCACGCGTAGAAATCCATTGGAGTTCTCAAGATGAGCCTGCCGTTGAAGCTAGGCGTAACGACGTGCCTACTTGTTTTGTGCCCTGCGAAAGGTGCAGGCGCTGAAGATGAACGAGCTCTCTATTTTGTTGTCGCCAAGCATGCGACGGTCTGGGTCGAGGGCGACAAGCAAGAGGTCCTTGACGTTGAGCGGCTCGTAGAAATTGTCGAGCAAGCTGCGAAGGAGTCCATGGTCTACTGCCATTTCCGCATGACGGAGGCGGGTGCGGAGCGCTATGAAAAGATCCAGAGATTTTTCTGGCCACTCAGAAACAAGCTTTATCACCAAGGAAGAACAAGGGGGGCATCGGTTAGTTCGGTCTCCTCGCGCGCCTCTAGGCGCTGGGACAAGATCCGAAGTCAGCAGGACTGTGAGATTGATGAATCGCGTGCTCTCGCCTTCAAAGTCACCGACCAAGATGGCAAGCCCGTTTCCGGCGCACAAGTAGTTTTGCTGCCCCAAGAACAACCGGTTGGAGTCCACGTCTGCAATGGTCGATTGCGTGATCCTCTTGATGAGCACTTTGCGATGACGAATGAGAGCGGCAGGTTTACCATTCAGCCTCAAGTGGACGAGAAACTAATCGCAGTCGTCCATCCCACCGGTTTCACCATTCGCGAGATTGATGGACTAACTAACGAGTCTGCCCTGCAAGTGGAGTCGTGGGCGACTATTCGTCTTGGGACTCGCCATGAGCGGACAGAGCCATCTTTTGATGTGGACTCACCCCTGAAGATTAGTTCGTTCCCGTTGCCTGGCATGGCGTTCTACGTTTGGGAAACCGTAGTAGAGCAGGACGGAAGCTTCGTGCAACGCTACGTGCCGCCTGGGCAGGTAATGGTCCAAAACGCTTTCCTGATTCGCGCCGGCGAGACGGTTGCAATTGACAACACTAGAATTCAATTATTACCTGGCCAGGAATTCGAGCTTACGGCCAAGATCGAACGATAGACCGAGACAGGTTGTCGTGAGCGATCACGGAATATCCCCAAGTCGCGTTGGCCAGCCACCTTTGGTCCGTTCGATGAGTACTGGCTTCCCTGTCATGACGACAACACAGCACCGCCTATTTTATGGATTGGCCCTCGATTGCTGCCACGCACCTAGAGGCAACTTGAGCATTCTTGGAAGTGGCAAACGATCGCCTGTCCTTGGTGACGACCGACGTTTTGCCTCCCGACACATCTTTGGAATCCGTCCATCGCTAAACGTGCTCTAATCCTAGTTGCCTTACTCGCCGTATCGTGGTGTGTCATGACGTTGACCCACGAAATCGGTCACATCCTGGGCGGGTGGTGCTGCGGTGCACACCTTACAGACTTTGATCTCCGTCCATGGCGTCTGCCCTATAGCTTCTTCAATCCTGACCCCCACCCACTGGTGACTCTTTGGTCGGGACCCATCTTCGGTGTTGCCGCGCCGATGCTCATTGCGTCCATCGTTCGTCGAGATTGGATGTGGTTCATCGCGTACTTCTGTGTACTGGCCAATGGGTCGTACATCGCCATCTCATGGTTCTCCGGGGACTCGCAACTCGACACCATGAAGTTGCTAAAACACGGCGCTCATCCAGGATCGATCCTGGTATATTGCATTGTCACTATCGGTGTGGGGTACATTCAGTTCCGCCGTCAATGCGCGCGACTGTTGGCGCCTCACGACAAAGAACGTCAGCGTGCGTCTGATTCCATGGTATTGCGATAGAAGCGACGGTGAGCATGGACCAGGGAGCACGAGACAAACGCAAGCCTTCCTGCCTTTGGAGGATTCTCGTATGTTTCGGCGTTGTTATTTCTCTGATCTCCTTGACGATGAATGTGTACAGACCGGACGCGCCAGTTGGCACTATTGAGCCCGGATCGTCTGCGAAACCGTCGTTTGTTGTGCAAGTCATTCGCCCTCGCGAAGGGCTGCCTCTAGGTGGTCTGCTTCCGCCCCAATTGTTTGGTGTTGATGCGGAACTGGGCTTCGACTCAGAGAGTGCTGATGCGAGTTATGCGCTCGAAGAGGAAATGTTGAGACTGTCGGGGGCCAACTGGGAGTTGCACCTTGTCTGTGAGTCATCGGGTCAAGTACAACCCGAGTCCGAACTTGTATTCGATCTGGTTTTTGAAGGTCAGGTGCGTCGCGTGCGGTGCAAACCGGAAGATCCGCCTGCAGGTACGTTTTGGAAGAGCGAAATTGCCCCTGGCGAATTCAGCGGCGGCTTCTCAATACAGTTGCCGATATGCGAAGATGCTGACACCGGAGAATCCCTTGGTTGGCCACCAAAACCCCTTATACTTCGAGGCAGCTTCGATCGGCTCCCGAAGGTAAGTCAGATCGATTAGAGACATGCCGTACAGCGAGAGTTTCCATGTGGGATGAACGTTACAGCACCGACGAGTATGCCTATGGTGTTCATCCCAACGACTTCCTACGTAGCCAGTTTGTCGCTCTACCAAAAGGGAGAATTCTAAGCCTGGCGGAAGGAGAGGGCCGCAACGCCGTGTTCCTGGCACAGCAGGGCTATACGGTGACTGCCGTCGACAGTTCTCTGGTCGGGCTGGAGAAAGCTCAAAGGCTGGCGCAGGACAACCGTGTTTCGATCAAGTGCGTGCATGCGGACCTAATGGAATACGATTTTGGTGACAGTAGCTGGGACGGGATCATCTCGATATTCTGCCCACTCCCGTCAAAACTGCGCGCAGACGTGCATAGAAAAGTCGAATCTGGCCTGCGGCTCGGGGGCGTCTATTTAAGTGAGTCGTACACTCCCAATCAGCTCAAGTACCGTACTGGCGGTGGCGACTGCACCGACACTATGCAGACTAAAGATTCACTCCTTCGAGAACTGCCGAATCTAGAGTTTAGCCATCTGGTAGAGATTGAAAGAGAGGTTGTCGAAGGCACTTATCATACAGGGCAGGCGTCTGTTGTTCAGGCAATTGGTCACAGAAAATCATAACGAAAATTTGCATTTGAGTCTGTTTGGGCAACTTCTCTTCGGTCATCCGTTTCAAGAGTGTGGCTAACTGGACAGCGCCACTTTTGGCCGAAAGCCAACCGATACCAACCCAAAGCGCTAGAGCGCCAGCGAGTGTATTTTGACGTAACTTGTTCACTTGCCGGCGCTTCGGGTTGGTAAAGTCGAAAGTGGCGCTGTCCAGCTAAAGACTTTTCCGGAAGACTAGTTGGCAAGGAGGCGAAGTGGTGAAGGATGAAATCAAAAGACAGCCGATCGGCTTTTTGTCGCTGGCGTTCGTTCTCGTTTTTTCGACGCACGCACTGCCAGCTTGGCTGGTTGGCATGGCGAAGTACTTTCAGTGGCCGTTGGTGAAGGCACTTGGAACGACAAATTCGGAGCAATTGCTGTTTCTGGTAATTGCGCTCGCACTCATTGCTCACGACCCCGCCGGATATGGTCTCCGATTGGGAGACGACATGCGGCGGAAGTGGCTTGTGGTGTTGGGGATATGTGTTGTTCCAATTCTTCTTACGGCGGTAGTGTATCCTTTCTTGCCGACGAAACCCTTCTCGGGCGGACCAATCGCAGTATGGTTGATCTCGCCCCCGGCACAGGATCTGTTTTTTGCGGGATTTCTGTACCGATGGTTTTCCGTCCATTTTCCCGGGGCAATTGCTAACTCGTTTAATGCCAACCGATACATCCTGCTGACCGCGGCCTGTTTCTCAATTTGGCACATCCCCGGGATCGCGTATGGCATCGGGTCCTTCATTTGGTTTCAGCTCGCATACACCTTTACGGGTGCCTGTCTGATGGGAATCATTCGCCAGTGGACAGGAAGCATCCTCTATATCATGGTGGTGCACATGTCTGTGAATTGCATAGCCACCTACAGTTGAAATGAAAAGAACGGAACAAGCCGCCGTGGTCGCGAACTGGACAATCTCGAAATCAGCCAGCAACTCCGGCGATTCGATTTTTTACGGTCATTCTCTTCCAGAAAGAGGCATGGCAATGGAAGTTGAGAGTTCAGACTTGCATACAAGAGTTTTGCTTGGTTCTGCGAGGCTGTTGCATAACGATCGGGCGAACAGATTTATGTGTTCTTCAATTTGAACATGGTCGAAACAACATGATATTCATCACGGTTGGAGCAATCGCCGGAGCGGGGGTGGTTACCGGATTGCTTTTCGCATTCTCAAATTTCGTCATGCGAGCGTTGGCGATGTTGCCCAGCAAGGAAGGCATGTTTGCGATGCAGCAGATCAACGAGAAGATTATCAACCCAGTTTTCCTGGCGTTCTTTTTGGGGACGCCGCTGCTCTGCTTGATGATCGGAGTGTACGGGGCAATGCACCTGCGAGCGATTGGATCGGCTTTTTTGCTTGCTGGTTCGCTTCTCAATTTGATCGGCCCGTTCGGCATTACCATGCTTTGTAACGTTCCGCTGAACAACCGGTTGGCACAGGCGGATGCCGCCGAGGCCGAAGCAGTTTGGCCGGAATACCAGATTCGGTGGCAGCGCTGGAATCACGCTCGGACTTACATCGGCCTGATCTCAATCGTGTTTCTAGCATTGGGTCTCGCGAACTCTGGTTTCTGATTTCGAATCGCAAGGCAGCGACCTGCAACTACTGACCCACGATCGGCCCTATAGATAGCTCCAGAACGGGTTCGAAGATTGACGACGAAATTCGCTGTACCACCGGCATAGCGGGTACATCAGCACAATGAGCATTCCCCAAGCCACGTAGATCTGCCAAATGGTCGAAAAGCCAAACTCCGGTGGAATCTCGCGACCGTGCATCTGGCCGTAGACGGCTTGAAAAGGCGACAATGGGCGTCCACGTACGAACCAGTAGACCAAGATGGAGGCCAAGTGCAGCACGTAGAAGTGAATCAAATAGAAGAACAGAGAGGCCCTACCGAAGGTCTTCAGAGCGCGCGCGACACGAGTTTCTTGCACTCGTCCATCGAATACTCCGAGTGCGAGCAACGTCGGGCCAAGTGTCATGAGCAGAAAAGCTAGTGAGGGCGGGTATTTGCGGGGCGCCAAGAACGAAATAGCTGTGCGCGATAGCGAAACTGAATTGGTATCCCCGTCTGCATTGACGTCGTGCAGGCCTGTTATCACCCCTGGGGCGGGCTCTCCCGCCGGCGCGGTTAGCCTGCTCTCCGAGGCCTGCCACTGCCAAGGCTGTGAGTTGCCGTAGCCATTCACAGCGCGTATCAACAGAAAGCAAGCGATGACCGCCAGTCCCGCTGAAAAGAAGAACCTGCGTCTGACAGAGGATGGCCACTGGAAGATTGGGCCCATTCCAAAGCCCAGCATCATGACGCCCATCCAGGCTAGTACGGGATAACCGATGTCGAGATTTGCGGACGGAACATACCCGGGCCCATCGTGCAGAAACGTCCACAGCCAGCCCCAATCTCCAAACCGTTCGGCGGAGATTCCGTCCAGCAGGTTATGGCCGCAGCAAATCACGAGTCCCAATGCTAGAACCAGCCTGCTGGGCAGCCAACAAACCGTTGCTAGAGCGATCATGGATACACCAATTGCCCCCAGTACCAGGAACATCCATGGAAGAATATTGACCGACAAGGCAATCGAGAAATACACAACGGTGAATTCCAGCAAGACCAGCCAACATCCGCGAGAAACTAAAAAACCAACCAGCTTGGTACGCGAGGAGTTCTTCTGCCCATAGTGCCAGGCCGATACTCCAGCAAGAAAGACGAAGGTAGGTGCGCAAAAATGCGTGACGAATCGAGTCAGGAACAATGGCCACGTTGACGTCGCCGGATCTTCGGTTGGAATGCGTACGTCACCAAAAAAGTCGCGACTGTGATCAATGGCCATGATGACAATCGCTAGACCACGCACGATATCGATCGTATCAACTCGACTGGCCAGGTCCCCGACTAGCTCGCCCCTACTGGAAGAAGAATCTTGGGCGTTCAACGGCTGTTCTCCAAGAATGCATCTAGGGCGTGATCTGTTGCTGGCCAGCTGAGTTTGACTGATCAAATGCAACACCGATCAGAATCAACACGGACCAGAATCAACACGGACCAGAATCAACACGGACCAGAATCAACACTGTCCAATAATACATGAACTGGCCGAGTGCAATTTCTGAAGCGGGTTCTATGGATGCAGCCTACTGGCTGCACGTCAGTCCACTGGAGCCCAACCGCGACTAAGACTAGTATTTTCGGATAGTTCAATTGGGCTTCAGCGGGCGATCCGCCAGATTGCAGCAGCTGGTTTCATTCGACCAGGACGAAGACACATCCATGGCAGATCCAATCTCGATGCTGCATACGCGATCGGCTATGGCTACCGCTTGTTCGGTCATGCTGACCATGGTGGTTGCCGTCGGAACACCCGGGCATGCGCAGGAGCCCGTGTTCTTGCAGCACCGCTGGGAAATAGATCCCGATATTGGCGGCCAGTGGGTGCTCTCCCAAGAACGGCCAACCAGAACAATTGCCGTCGATCGGTTGCGGTCTCCAGATACACAGCATCGCGTGTCGGAAGCGCAGGCAGTGATCCTGTATAGCCGAACCGCGACCATCACCAACCCGCAAGCCGGGTTGCAGGCGATCATCGAGCGATTGGAGGTCGGCGAGCCCAATCGGCAAGTCAAATTGGCCATGGTGTCGGCTGCGGTCAGCTTGGCCGAAGCGTCTGATGCTGTCACGCTATGGAAGGCCATTGGAGACGATTCAGTGGCCCGCCGCGCCCTGGAACCCAAGCTCGTCGAATGGGACAGCGATGTGGCCTTGCCCATTTGGCGGAAAAGGCTGATTCAGCCTCGGATTGGTCAGAGTGAGTTGTTGGTGGCCATCGAAGGCATTGGTTATGCGGGCGGGTCCGAGGATTGCCAGGTCTTAGAAGCGATGGTTCGCGACCCGTCCACGGCGGCGTCTATTCGTTTCGCCGCCGCGCGAGCGTTGGGTAACCTGAAGCCCCAGGGACTCGAGTCGCTGGCGGAAGCCATGGCGACCACCGGTCCACCGAACGGTCAGCTGGTCGCGGCACAGCTCCTGCGCCACCACACCAGCTTGGCAGCCGAGCGTTTGCTCCTCGATGGTTTGAAGTCGGATTCGGCCGCAGCACATGCAGTCATCTTTGCGGCGTTGGTTGAGAATTTTCCCAGTCAAGCTCTGGAGCGCGCCGCCGACATGCTGGAACACCCCGATAACACGATGCGCCTGCAAGCTGTAGCCCTGTTGCAAGACCAGAATGATGTAGGCAGTTTGAACACGCAAGCCCACGCGTTGACCGATCGAAACGTTCATGTGCGCCGGCAGGTTCGTGAGAACTTGTTGCTCAAAGCGGCGCAACCCGAGTTTAGATCCGCCATCGACGACATTGTGTCCTACCACTTGACTGGGCCTAGCTGGCGAGGAACTGAACAAACGATCGTGCTAGTTGTGCAACTGAATGACCATAGCCGTGCTCCGGCATTGGTGGCGCTATTGGAGCATCCGCGCGACGAAGTGAATGTGCGGGCCGGCTGGGCACTGCAGTCACTCGAGTTGGACGAAGACGTGTTGGCCAACATCTTGAAACACTGCCAACCGACGACTGCTCGGCTGGCAAATGGCGAACCTGTGTCCTTTGCAGAGGAGTCGCGGGTGGCTTTTTGCTTTGAAGCTCTCGGCCGTCACGCGTACCGACCGGCCGACGAGCTGCTGCAGGAGTATGTTCCCAAGAGAGGTCAACTGATGCGAGAATCAACGCGGACGTCGGCCATCTACGCGCTGGGCCGTATCTGGGAAGGAAGATCCCATCCGCAACTCAGTCAAGAGTTGGTTCGCCGGCTGTTAGACAACAATCCGCTCGAAGCCGAAGCGCGAACGGTGCAATACGTGGCCGCGGTGGCGCTGGGCCGAATCGGCGATTCCGAAAGCGTCGCGGGTTTGCGGAAAGGTGAGCGATACGGACCAATTGCCTTGGCGATCGATTGGGCTTTGGACCGGCTGGGTGCTTCTCGATCCCAGCCAGCCGAAGCTCCGTAAGTCAAGTCGCTTTGTCAGGTCACGTCGGAAACAGGCATGACTCACCGATTATCCGCGCAAGTTGTTCTAAGTCGGTTTGCTCGCCGGCCACTGGCGATCCGCTGAAGTGATCTCGATGGCGATGCCCTGTGGGTCGCTAATGCGCACCACGTCCATTTCCACCTGTTTCGGCGCAGTTTTGCTCCACTTTTTTAGCTCGGTTGGCAAGTTGTTTGGATCAAAGTCCCGCACGCCAAAGCAGCAGTGGTGGATGCCGGCTTCTTCAGCTTGGTGCAGTTCCAAATAGGCGGATTCTCCGACCTGCAAGACGCAACTGTCGCCTTTGTTAGCGACATCGATGGGCACCAAGCCGAACATCTCACGGTAGAACTGGCGCGATTGGTCGATGTCCGTCACATTCAAAGACACGTGGTGAATGCGAACGGTAGTAAAGAGTCCTTGATCATGGTTGGTCAGCTGGTTCTCACGGATGCGGCCCCAACCGTGACGTTCTTCCTGGATTTGCACATTCAGTTCATCGGGATCAAAGCAGTGCGTATTGCGGCCACCCATGCGGAACGGTCGGGTCTGGGCAAAGTCCAACATTTGAAATGTGAAGTCAGCATCGAAGTTTTCGATGCTGAAGCAAAAGTGATTCATGCCTGCCTGATCCGCGGGACGCATGTTCAAGAAGCCCTGCGCAAAGTGCAGAAACTTGTCCCCACCGCGACCGCCGTGGGTTATCGGAGTGAACCCGAAAACCGACCGATAGAAGGTTTCTGAGCGTTCAAACTGGGTGATGTCCAGCGACAAATGATTCAATTCCGCCGCTCGGAACAAAGGACGCTTTTCAGTAGCGCGCAATGCGGGGCCGGCAGCGGCCACCGCTAGTGCCGAACCGGCTGATGTCAGAAAACTGCGGCGAGTAGCGGATTTTGAATTCATGGGTTCGCTTTCAGACGAGGAAAAGACAAGTAAAGACGCCTTATCGATTTGGCGGAGCGCCGCTTCGAGGTGCCGGCGGTGGTCGACGTTCCAACTGGCGCAAGTGACTACGTACGAACGACGCACTCGGTTGGCGTTCCAACAGACGGCGGAGTCCATCGGTGGCATCAGCACGGACGCTGCGATATTGATCCCACTGACCACGTTGGGCGTAAACTTCCGACAGAGACTGGCGCATGCGGGCCAACCAAAGTTCGACAACGACTACGTCGGGGAACTGTTGAGTTAGTCGCCCTTGGATTTCAACGGCGTTTCGGTAGTGGTGCTGGGCGCGGTCGAGCTGTTTGTTCCTGGATGCTGATTTCCCATCTGGCGATCTTCTAGTGGCCGGCATCATCGTGGCTGAGACCATGCAAGCTGTGCCCAGTTTATGGTGGATGTGAGCAAGGCTTTGAGCGTAGGTTGGTAAGTTGGGATGCTGCTGATGTACTTCCTCAGCCAATTTGAGGGCCTCGCTCAACGGCTCGATAGCGTCTGCCGCATCGGCGGGGCGCACTCGCCGGACGTCAACCATGGCGTAGGTTTCGGACAGCTCGTGTTTGTAGTCAGCGATGTCCGGATAATCCTGGCAAAGTTGCTCCAACAATTGGACCGCTTGGTGGGCTTCGATCGAGTGTCCGTCGCGACTGAGTTCACGGTGGCACAGGGCCAACATATAAGTGTATTTGGGGTTGGGATGCCGCTCGGACAGCTCGGTCAAGATCTCTATGGCGGACTTAATGGCGTCGCGCGATCGTCCATGTTCGGGAGCATGCCGCTTGGTCGGATGACGTTCGTGCGGCGGTCCCGGTGGCCGATCATGCCGCCAATCCTTCGGTTGCCGATCGCCCCGCCCATGGGATTCTCGGCGGGCCGAATCGTCACCTCGCGGAGATCGAACTGCATGCCGGTCGGGCGGCGGTTGGTCGCCATGCTCGACGGACCAGCCCGGCGGTGGCGGCCCCTCAGGACCACCGGGTCGTCCTGGCGGGCCCGGCGGTTGTCCCGGATCTTGTCCTGGCTTTCGCTGGCTACGCAAGTAGAGAGTGCGGGCTAACTCGAATTTCAGGTCGTCCGTGACGGCCGAGAAATCCTGACTATCTCGATACTCGGCGAGCACGCTCATGGCTGAAGCGAACGCGCTTTGGGATTCACGGTGCAATTGGCGAGATCGCAAAACAGTGCCCAGTTCATTGTGAATTTGAGCGATCTGTAGAGTCAACGCTGGTGCCGCTGCCGACCGCCGAAGTTCTTCGAACTTCTGGATCGCCAGGCGGTAAGCTGATTCAGCCCGCTGGAAGTTTCCCAAACGCTGTTGAATGTCTCCGATGCGGCGATTTGCTTTTGCTGATTCCTGTTTAAGCTGTACGTTTTGGCTGTCCGAGGCCGCCAGCCGATCGTAGAAATCCAACAGGTCTTCCAGCAGTGCGGCGGTCTCTTGTGAAACCACCGGTTGTGGCAGTACCTCGGCCTGGTCATCATCCTCGTCGTCCAGGGTGATGACGGCAGACGAGGGCATGCGTTGAGGAGCGAGCCGCGTATAGACCTTGTCCAAAGCCTCCAAAGAAATGC
Source organism: Pirellulaceae bacterium (assembly GCA_028289675.1). Lineage (GTDB taxonomy): Bacteria > Planctomycetota > Planctomycetia > Pirellulales > Pirellulaceae > Aureliella. Next base: position 13,655 of record JANQOL010000864.1, on the reverse strand, counting down.
TCAACGTGCGTTCGGCCTTCTCCTGTTCGCCCAAGGCCCGTTCTCGTTCTTGCGATTCTCGTTGCAAGGCCGCGGTGGTCCGCCAATAGCCCCAGGATGTGGAGATGGCCACCAGGATCAACAACCCGGCGGCTAAACCTGACAAACTGGCAACGGCTGGATTACGCCGGCACCACTTGCGCAATCGAGTCCAGGTTGTTGTGGAGCGCGCCAAGATAGGTTCGTCGTTTAGAAAACGCCTGAGATCAGCTGCCAGAGCGCCTGCCGACTGATATCTTTGGTCTGGCTCACTTTCAATCGCCTTGAGAGTGATCGTCTCCAAGTCGACGGGGATCTTGGGATTCAGTAGCCGGGGCGGGTCCACGCGCCGGCGCCGAGCATGATCCGACAGCAGATGGGCTAGACTGGTCGTCTCGTACGCTGGTTGCAGAGTGAGTAGCTCGTACAGCGTGAGTCCCAGACTGTAAATATCGCTGCGATGATCTGGTTCGCCGGCGAACTGTTCGGGCGCCATGTAGCGCAGCGTGCCGACCACGTCACCGGTGCGGCTGACGTCATCTTGCTCGATGGCTTTGGCGAGTCCAAAGTCGGCTACCCAAGTGACGCCTTGCGTATCCAACAGCAGATTCGCGGGCTTCACATCGCGATGCAACTTGCCGTGTTGGTGGGCGTACTGCAGCCCGCCAGCCACCTGCAACGCGATCCGTGCCACGCTGTGCCAATAACTGGTCCCCACGCCAGGAAACGTCGGCGAAGTCTCAGTAGTGGCGACGCCATCTTCGGGTTCACCTTCCAGAGCGTGTGGCAATGCCTCGCCTTTCGTCGGTGAATCGTTAGCTGCGTTGCCGGTCGTGTGCAGGGTCGCGTCACGGACCGGTGCGGTGTCTGCTTTATGCCAAACGTCTGCGACGGTTGAATCGGAACCCGCGAAAGTTCCACTTTGCAGCGCCTGCGCGACTCGCTGTGCTTGATCGGACAAAGGTTGGGTTGAATCCGCATCTTGCGGTTGGGTGCTGGAGTGCCAAAGCTGGCCGCCAGTGGCAGCCATGGCTCTCAGCGCGCGAAGTACCTCGTCCAGCCCCGCGCCGTGAATCAATTGCATCACGTAGTAGTGATAGCCGTCATGTTCACCAACGCCGAAGACGGGGACAATATTGGTATGGTGCAAGCTGGCTGCAGTGCGGGCTTCGCGGTGGAACCTTTGGATGTGTTTGTCCGCCAACAGCGCTTGTTGCGCCAGTACTTTGACCGCTACCCGACGCCCCAGCGACTCTTGCGCTGCTTCGTAAACGACGCCCATGCCGCCTCGACCGATTTCTCGGACGAGCCGGTAATCACCAATGCGCTCGATCGGCAGCTGGGAAGGCCTCCCGCTGTGGGACAAGGTGTATCTTCGTTCCGCACTTTCACGTTCCACCAACTGTTCCATCATGGCGATAGAGGGGAACAGTCGCCGAATCTTGTCAGCCAGCGCTGGGAAGCGCTGAGCGTACTCTTCGACAGACCCTGCGGAACCTCGACGGCAGCTGGCAGTGAATTCTTCCACTAAAGCATCGAAGTCAGTTCCTGCTGTCGGCGAATCAGTCTCCTGCGGTTCGTTCATGATTGCTCGGGGACCTCTTGCAACAGTTCCCTCAATCGATCGAGTGCTCGGACGTAGCGATTGCTGGCAGCCGTCTTGCTGATTTGCAGAACGGCGGAAACGTCTTGGTTACTCAGCTGTTCGAAATGGCGTAGCGCCAGCACCTCTCGGTCCAGGAGTTCCATGCTTTCCAAGGCAGCCCGCAAGCGATCGGCTCGTTCGTTGCGCATCGCCGCTTGACTGGGTGAGGTCGCGTCGCCGACCAGCATCGAAGCCAAGGAGATCGAAGTGGCATCCATGGGACCGAGCTGACCGCAATGAACTTCCCGGCCTGCATCTCGTTTTTGCGCTCCCAATTGGGCGCGGTGCACGGTAAGTAAACGCTGCCAGGTAATCTGGCGGGCCCACACGAAGAAGGAGCAAGTTGGCGATTGCAGATATTCGTTCACCCGCCGAGCGACTTCCAGATAGGCTTCTTGCAAGATGTCTGCCGCGTCGACTCGACCGACCAGCCGGCGATCCATCCGGAAATTCACCATCCGCTCCAGTTGGGGGCGCACTTGTTGGAACAGGTCGGCAACCGCCTGGTCTCCGCCGTGTCGCAGCAGATCCAACTGGGCTTCGATCTGCGGGTCTTCGTGTTGCTGGTTTTCGTGGATCATAACGTTCCATGGTAGCCCGCCGGAATGGGCGGCGCGACGCTCATCGGACAAGGTAAACTCCCGGCAAGCGCTAAGGTTTCGTTAGGAAACGTGGATTCTTGGAGCGACTTTCGTCTTCTTTCCGACCCAGGGAGATCGCGACGAGAATGTCGCAGATTTTGAGTCAAAATCCCAGTTTGCCTGTGGACGCCTCGCTCGTTTTCTCAGTTAGTGAGCTTCGCGCCCCGAGAAACCTCGATCAGGAGAGCTTTGTCCCAGACAACTCTCCCAGGCCATTTAAACCAGGACCAGCATCATGCGTCGGATTTCGCCATTGCTTGCCCTCTTAGTCGTCGTCGGTTGGCAGTCTGCTCATGCTCAGGACGGCACTCCAGGGACGTCCCGCGCGAGCGACGCACCGGCCGCAAGTGCACCGTCCAGACTAGCGCCGTCCAAAATTGCACCACCCAAAATTGCACCACCCAAAATTGCCTGGTACGGAACCTTGAAGAGTGGGCTGGCGGAGGCCAAACGCAGTCAGCGACCAATCTTGTTTGTATCCGGTGCCCCGCAGTGCTTGGGGGTTCCTGGGATTTGGTGACCGGGCAAGCAAGGAATGGACAGGAGTTTCCTGTCCGACGCTAGCGTTGTGGAAGCTTCCCGTCAGTTTGTGTGTATTCGCTTGGCGACCTATGAAGACGCTGCCGAAGCAGAGTTCATGAAGTCAGTTTACGTGGGACGTTCGGGACAACTGGAGAACACCACGTTTGCCATTCTGACTCCGAACGGACGAACGAAGTTGACGGCTGCGGGGCGTGGTCCGTTTCACGCGTTCCGAGGCAGCCGTAGCATGGCCGACGGCATGCGCAAGATTGCCGCCAAATATCCCCAAGCTGCTAAGCATGCGCTTACGGACACCGAGCTGCCGTTCATGAAGAGCTTAGACATTGCTCTGAACGTAGCCGCTGCCGATGGACTTCCGATGTTGATCGTCCGAGGTGACACACCGGCGGAGCGAGCTGGGCTCTGCCAGCGCCTGGTTCCGGCTGCATGGTCCGAGGCGTTGGCGGGTCAGTTTGTTTATTGTTTTGTGACTCGGCCAGAGGAACTTAAACCTGTTCGTGGAGTTGAACAAGGTAGTCGTATCGTTGCGGTTGATCCCGGCCCGTTCGGCTTGTCCGGCAAAGTATTGGCTCAGTTCACCGGAGACGAATCGACTGCTCAGCTGAAGCACGGACTGCTGCAGGCGGTTGCCGATATGCCCCGATCCGAAAAAGGGCATGACAATCATGTGCAACTGGGGATTCAGTTGGGAATCGAATGGGAGTCGGAGATTCCCGAAACCGACGTGCAGTCATTGCAGGCGAAAGAACGTGTACGCGGCCGCCAAAGCAGATAGATCGTCCTTGAGATTACGTTGACTCTTATGCCCATGACCAACTTTTCAAATCAACGACCTTGGGTGATGACACGATCGATCGCGAGCTGCTTGTGCAGTGTCATCGTTGCCGGTTGGGCGGCGTCACCGGTCGTTGTAGCCGAAGACTGGCGACAGTTCTTGGGGCCGCGAGCGGCTGCCGCAGCACCGCAAGCCAAGCTGCCGCTGGTGTGGAACGACGACCAAAACATTCTGTGGAAAGCACGCCTGCCGGGAGCCGGTTCGTCCAGTCCGATTGTGGTCGATGACAAGGTGTTGGCGACCGTGTATCGCGGAGACTCGACTCCCACAGCACGTGAGCTGCTATGTTTTGATCGCCATGATGGAAGGTTGTTATGGTCGGCATCCGTCGATGCCAAACAGCCGGAAGATCCGTATCGCGGCTACATCACCGAACACGGATACGCCAGCAGCACGCCCGTTAGTGATGGCCAACAAGTTTTCGCGTTCTTCGGAAAATCGGGTGTGGTCGCCTTCGACATGCAAGGCAATCAACAGTGGCAGGTAGATGTTGGCAGCGAATCCAGCAACCGCCAATGGGGATCAGCCGCCAGCTTGATCGTTTACCAAGACACCGTGATCGTCAACGCGTCCGAGGAGAGTCAATCGATACGGGCTTTGGACAAAGCAACCGGTGAAGAGCGTTGGAAGGCCGAAGCCGGCTCTCTGGAGTTGGCTTATGGAACACCGACGCTCGTGGAACTGACCGATGGCCGCACCGAGTTAGTTATTGGAGTGCCCGGTGAAGTCTGGGGACTGAATCCAGACACTGGAAAACTAAATTGGTATGCGGAGACCCGGCTCACGGGTAACATCTGTCCCAGCATCGTGGCTGGTCCCCAGGATGTGATTTATGTCTTCGGTGGCTATCGCTCGTCTGGTAGCCATGCGATCCGTGCCGGCGGTTCGGGCGATGTCAGTCAGACCCACGTACTGTGGACCAGCCGCAATAGCTCTTACGTGGCGACGCCGCTGCTGCATGCCGGACATCTGTACTGGATCGACGACCGCGGTTTGGCATTCTGTGCGAACGCTGACACCGGAGATTTGGTGTATCGAGAACGGCTGGATGATGTTCAATCAGGAGGTCGACCGTTCTACGGATCTCCCGTCCTGGCCGGGGATCGCTGGATTGTCTTTAGCCGCCGGAGCGGGGCGTTTGTGCTATCAGCCAAGCCTGAGTTTGAGCAATTGGCGCACAACATCTTGTCGGCTGACGAATCGGATTTCAACGCGACTCCCGCGCTTAGCGAAGACACACTGTTCATTCGTTCGAATGAACATCTCTACTGTATCTCTTCCAAGTAAACCTATGAATCGGAGATGAACGATGAAGCTCATACTGAAACTACCGGCTGTGGCCATGTTGGCCGCCTCTCCGGCACTGGCCCAACCTCCGCGAGAAGGCGGTGGATTCGGAGGCCCCGGAGGTCCCCCACCAAATCCGATCATGGAAGCCCTGGATGCCGATGGTGACCACAAGATCTCCAAGCAAGAGATTCGCAATGCGACCAAGGCACTGTTGGCACTGGACAGCAACAAAGATGGCCAACTGACGCACGATGAGATTCATCCTGAAGGCGGTCCTGGTGGCCCTCCCGGTGAAGGCGGACGTGGGCGCGGACCGGGCGACCGAGAATCCGTTGGCCGAGGGCCAGGTGACAGAGGACCCGGTGAGCGCGGACCTGGCGAACGCGGCGAGCGGGGGCCTGGCCGCGGAGAAGGGCGGGGCGCCGGAGCTGGTGGCGGTCAGGATTTTACGGCTCGCTTGATGGCATTCGACGACAATGACGATGGGAAGGTCTCGGCAGATGAGCTGCCGGAACGCATGCGCAACATCATCTCCCGCTTCGACGAAGACGGTGATGATGCGCTGGGTGCTGACGAACTGAAACAGATGGCCAGTCGCGCCGCGGAACGCAGCGGTGGTCGTGGAGCCGGTGGTCCCGGGGCTGGTGGCCCCGGTGCCGGCGGGCCGGGCGGTCGCGGTCCTGGAGGCCCCGGTGAAGGTGGTCCTGGTGGTCGCGGCGGTCCTGGAGGTCCTGGTGAAGGTGGTCCTGGTGGTCGAGGTCGGCCCAGTCCGGAGCAGTTTGTCAGCATGGCCATGGGTTTTGACAAAGACAACGACGGGAAACTCGACAAGACGGAACTGACTGAGCTGGCGAATCAAATTGGCCAGCGCGGTCCGGGTGGCCCAGGTGGATCTGGAGGCCCCGGAGGCGGACGCGGCTTTGGCGGTCGTCCAGGTGGACAGGGCGGCCCCGGCGGTGGACGAGGCGGACAACGGCCCAGTCGACCGGAATAACGCCGACCGGAATAACACCGACCTGTATAGCGCCACATAGCATTGCCTTAGCGCAGAATCAGCGTACTCCCAACACAGCTTGCCGATGTTCATTCAGAGGCAAGCTGTTGTTCTTTTCTCGACTCAACCAGACCGGGTACACGTCTCGGGCTCAACCAAGCTGGCTATGTCTGCTGGTGGATCAGGCGATAGGTCGTCAACGTGGCATCTTGATCGCAGACGACGTATAGCAGCCGCTGCTCGCTGTCCAGCGCCACACCCTCGGCCTTTTTGATTCGCTGCGAATCTTCTTTACGGGTCAGCGGCAGTGCGTGTTCGATCTGATCAGAGCGGCGATCGAACCCGAATAGACTGCGGCCGCGGTCGCTGACGATCCAGAGCAGATCAAACATGGGATCGTAACACAGCCCAGACGCGTCCAGTTCGTCGGGCCGATCGGGGTCCAATTGTGGACCCAGTGGGACGACAGAATGGATTGTCTGCAGATCTGCGCTTACCGCGATGAGCAGACAAGGTTCCGCTTCCTTCAGCAGCAAGATTTCGTCGCGCACGGGATCACCGGTGATGCCTTCCAAGCCATGCTTGCTAGCTTTCCAGACCGGTTCAATCTTCGCGAAGCCCGACATGTCACTGATCCGCCGCTGATCCAGTTGGTCGCCGTTCTGTCGATCCAGGACGCGAATACGGTCACCATCCTCGTCGACGACCAGTAGCCTGTCATGATGGTCGAAAGTGATGCCTTCTAAATCACGGTGCTCGAGTTTGATGCTGGCTAGCAATTCGCCATCGGTGTTCAACTGGAACAATCGTCGAGCTTTGTCACTGACCGTCCACAGTGTGCCATCGGCCGCTCGGGTCAGTCCAGACGGCTCTTCCAATTTCGGGTGGCGTATCGACTGCGATTTTACGAATTGGAGTGAGAATAGATCGCTCATCGTTGTCCGGCAAATCGCGCTCGGGATGCGCGAACCTCTGTAAGACAAGAACAGGATTTCAAACTGCAGCCTCCGATTCGGCGTCGACGGGTTGGATGTGGACTACGGCGTTGCCAAAGAGGCTGCCGCCGCCCAAATCGGTCAGGTCCTGACTGGTGAGCTCGTTGAGTCCCTTGCCATCGGGCGCCAATTTGGCCCACCATTGGCCGAGGGCCACGACGACGCCTGGTCGAGTGTCTTTGGACACGAGAGCTTTGCGCACGATGGAGCCCTGGGCGCTGCTCAATTGGATGTGCTGCTCGTGCTCAACTAGAAACTGCTCCGCGTCTTGCGGATGGACGAGTACGCAGGGTTCTCCGCCAGCAGCCTTCAGTAGCGATTCCAGGTCGCCCAAGCTGGTGTTCAATACGTAGGATCCCGGCGGAGAAATCAACCGAAGCGGGTATTCCGCAGATGGCCGCACTTCAAAAGACAACTGCTCGGGCGGCGGTGAAAACCGAATCTTGCCGTCTTCAAAACTGCTGCCGGTGCTGTAAGGGCGAAAATCCTCCGGCAAGTTCAATCGCACGCTGCGCTCACGCTTGAGACGTTCCAGCGTAATCCCGGCCACATGGGGATGATCGCTGCTAAGCAACTCGCTGGCCAGTTCTTCGGTACTCATCTGCAAGATGTCGTCGTCGAGTCCCATACGACTGGCCAGCTCTTGAAACACCCAACTGTTCGGTCGGCATTGTCCGCGTGGCCGAACGATAGGGTCCGCCCACTGCAAGTAGTAATGCCCATAGGCCGCGTAGAGATCTGGGTGTTCCACAAAGGTCGTGGCTGGTAGCAAGATATCCGCGTAGTCGGCCGTATCGGTTTGTACATGCTCGAGCACAACGGTGAATAAATCCTCGCGTGACAGGCCCGTGCGAACCGCCAGCGAATCCGGTGCCACCACGGCAGGATTGGAATTGAATACAAACAGAGTTGAAATCGGATCTTCACTTCGATTCAGTGCCTGTCCCAACTGGTTCTGGTTCACGTGGCGCCGATCGGACTGACGCAGATGCAACCCTGAGTAGCGGGACATGTTCAAAGTGAACGCGCCACTAGTCGACAGAGCACCACCGCCACCGGCATGTTGCCAGCTACCCAGTAGCGCGGGCAGCAACGACACGGCCCGAGCCGCATTGCCGCCGCCTTCGTTCCGAGTCATTCCATATCCCAGTTTGATGAACGTAGCCGGTTCGTTGGCCATCGCTTGCGCCAATGAGGCGATATCCTCAGCCGGCAACTGACAAGCTTCGGCCGCTCGCCCGACGGGCCATTGGCGGCAGGCCTCGGTATACTCGGCCAATCCAGCGGCGTAACGATCTAGATAGTCCTGATCTTGTCCTCCCAGTCGCAGAATCTCGCCACCCAGAGCCAGTGCCAGTGCCGCGTCGGTTCCCACGGCGATTTGCCAGTGCTCATCGGCAAATCGGCTGGTTTCGTTGCGGTAGGGATCGATGTGCAGAATGCGTGCGCCCTGATGCCGCGCTGCTTTCAACCAAGGAGTGAGGTGGCTGTTGGAACGGAGCACGTTGATGCCCCACAGCAAGATCAAACGCGAGTGGACGAGTTGTTCCGGCGGTGTGGACATCTTGTGGGGCCCATAGTTGGCTTCCCAGGCAGCGCCGCCCGTCGCCGCGCAGATCGTCCAATCCAACTCGCTGGCCCCCAAAGCTCGAAAGAACGCCAACGGATGATCCCGCTCGATCAGGCCCATCGTGCCCGCGTAATTGTAGGGCAGGACACTCTGCTCACCGTGCTGGCGAATGTTGGCCTCCAACCGCTGCACGATCGAGTCCAGTGCTTCGTCCCACGAAATCTCCGCGAACTGTCCCGATCCCTTGGGTCCCACGCGGCGCTGAGGCTTCAGCAGACGGTTAGGATCTTCTTGCCGCTGCGGGTACTTGGTCATTTTCACGCATGCGAAACCCTGCGTGATTGGATGATCCGCACCACGAATCTGTACCAAGCGGCCATCCTGAAAGCCCGCCTGCAATGCGCACGTATCCGGACAATCCAAAGGGCACACCGAAGGAAAAACCTGGACATCCGACATGCATTATTCTCCACGGTGATGCCAAGCTCTGGCTGCGCCGACGAACCGACTGAGTTTGCCATCCAAGAATTAGATTGTTTGAATCTTGTTCCGCCGGCACTATACCGCCCAGAGCTGGTTGCCTGCCAGACATCACCATCGGCAGTCGGGTTCAGGTGTCTTTGTGGGTCCGACAATAATCGCTTGCCGACAAGTCTAGCGTTACTGGGTACGGAGAATCAACGGTTTCGTTGGCGTCACAGGCTAGAACATTTTACTCTGGTGGTGCTTGTCTTCGACAATGGTGAGCAACCAACATCATGGATGACGCAGGCCGTCGTCCGTGCAGCTCCCACGAATTGTCAGTCAGAGTGACAAACTAGCTCTTCTTTCGATACCGCACGTCTTGGCGGTGGCGGGTGAGGACCTGTTGCTTGCTGCGGTCGCGGGAGCGCTTCTCTGTCCGCTGCAGCTTGCGTTTCTTGGCGGCCAGCTGTTCACCTAACGACTGGTTGGCGCGCTGCAGGTACCCGAGCAGAGCCTGTTCAAACTGTGGATCACTGGCGGTGTTTTCATGCAATCGAGAAAATACGGTGAGTGAGTCGATCAGTGTCTTCGAAAACGATTGGAGCCGGCTCAATTCGCCGGCGATTCGCTGGCGGCTGTTGGCCTCCAGCTGCCGAACTTCGGCGATCAACAGCATGACCCACAGGGACGGATCGGATACACGTCCGCGCAAGTCGGAGATGCGTCCGGCTAAGCCTGATTCGCGAATGCGCTGCAGACCTCGGGCTATCCACTTCTGATTGCTTAGTTGGGCATCATCAAACTGATTCACCAATACACTGGCGGTTTCCGGCGTTCCACATCGAACCAACGCCTCGACCACCACGGAGTAGACTGCCTCGCGATCGTCTAGCAGATAAGGTGCCAACAGATGCTCCACACCTGGTTGCTCGAATTGGACTAGACTCTGCAGCGCCAGTTGAAAGCGCAAGGCCTGCTGCCCGTCATCTTGAGGGCCCGCGCTGATCAGCTCGGCCAGCGGCGCCGATTCTGGGTACAACCGTCGCAGTGCTTCTAACGCGTGCAGCGCCTGGTGAACGGGGCGTGACTGACTTGCATCGTCCGCCAGCTCGCGGACGGCTGTCTCAAAGCGGGCTTGCAGTTCTGCTGAGGATAGTGACAAACATGCGATGCGGTCTCGCACGCCATCCAAGTCCACTCGAAAAAAGATCTTGGACTTGGCTTTGACTTCATCCAACAGTTCCAAGTGTGGCTGCAAGTCGGTCGCTGGCAACGTCACGACCTGTTCCATCAGCTTGCCCGCGCAGCGCGACTCGGAAGACTTTAGAGCAGACCCTTCCACCAGCTCGGCTGCTAGAGGGCAACAGTCCTCCACGGCATGGGCGGGCACCGGCAAGTAGGACAACATTGGAAATTCTGGAAACGCCTGTTCGACGCCCCATTCTCGCCAGCCGGATCGAACGGCCTCGAAGATCTCCGGTGCATCTGCGTAGCCCTCGCACAGCTGATGCAGCGCCAGCATGCGAAGATCGGTCTGCCCGTCGCTGAGCAATTGAATCAGATCTTGGTTGGGATGAGACTTCATAGGCGATGCGTTTTGATTGACAAGCTCCGAATCACGCATTTGCAAGGCAAGGCACCTTGCGTCATGGTGCTGACTCACGCGGTAACAGACTTCTTGGTTCTCCATCGTCGGGCGTGACGTCCAAAGTCGAGTACGTCCATTTGCCTTCAGATTTGGTGGCAACCACGTGCACGGAGGCGGAACCGATGGGACCGGATACCGAGTACTGAAAATCGGCTTCTCCGCTGTCGTTGTTGATGCTGAGTTGCCCAGACACAAAGGTGCCGTCCTGGATCGGTTCGCCCAGTAGGCGCTGCATTTCGGCACTCTGTTGAATCTGCGCCAAGGAATCTTGATAGGGTTCGGCCGATTTTATGAACTGAGTTACGCCCATCACCAACGTAAATACGAATCCACCGCAGAGGACGGCAAAGACGGTGACGCAGCCCATTGGAATGGCTATCCACAACCAGTTTCTGCCGCCTTTTGAGTCGGGGCGCATGTCTTGCACTGAATTGCCGTGTTGGATCGAGTAAGGTGAAACCGCCCGGTCGGGCAGTGGCCATCTTAGAACATCTCGAACTGGAAGACGACCATGCGTCGATTTGCACAATCCCATCTCATGTTGGTACTCGCCATTCTCTGTCTGCCGCTGGTCAGCCGCGCTCAAGAAGACGCCGATGGATCGGATGCGGATCTGCGCGTCGGCATCATCGGCTTGGACACATCCCACGCGCCTGCCTTTGCCAAGCTGATCAACGCACCGGATGCGGCCGGCAACTTGGCGAAGATGCGTGTGGTGGCCGCATTCCCTGGCGGCAGTTCGGACATCGCCGCTAGTCGCGATCGTGTGGACAAGTTCACGGAGCAAATCGCGGGTATGGGGATAGAAATCGTCGATTCGATCGAGGCCTTACTTGGGCAGGTGGACGCCGTTCTGCTGGAAAGCGTCGATGGCCGCAAGCACTTGGAGCAAGTGCTGCCAGTTTTTCGCGCTGGCAAGCCAGTGTTCATCGACAAACCTCTGGCTGCGGACCTGACTGAGGCGATCGTGATCGACTTGCTGGCGAAGAAGTACGACGCTCGCTGGTTCAGTAGCTCGTCACTGCGATTCAGTCCTAGTATTGCCCGCTTTCGAGCGCAAGCTGACCAAGTGCGAGGTGCTGCAGCGTGGAGCCCTTGCGACCTCGAAGTCCATCACATGGATCTAGCCTGGTATGGAATCCATGGTGTGGAAACGCTGTATACGGCCATGGGAACGGGTTGCCAATCGGTAACACGCACGCACACCGACGATTGCGATGTGGTTACCGGCCGTTGGGAAAACGGGCGGATTGGCACCTTCCGTGGTCTTCGTGGCCGGGCCGGCGGCTATGGCTTGGTCGTGTTTGGCAAAAAGGAAATTGATCTGAGTGGCAAGTACGAAGGTTATGCTCCCTTAGTCACACAGATTGCCGATTTCTTCGTGGGAGGAGCGGCGCCCGTCAGTCCCCAGGAAACGTTGGAGATGTTTACGTTCATGGCGGCGGCGGACGAGTCGCGCGCTCAGGACGGCGCGGTAATTCCATTAGCCGAAGTGCGTGCGCGAGCCGACCGAGAGGCGCAAGCCAAACTGGCTGACATCGATCCCTGACCAACCAGCTGTCCAGCGGGGCTGGTCGGAACGGAGCTACCTCGTTGCAGCTAATGAACTATTACACAGAGCCTTGCCCGGCGCGGTGACCTATAATGAACAGTGCGTTGCGGCGGTCACAACATCGGCGGCTGCCAAGCCAAGACCAGCAGAAGGACCATTCGCATGCGACCAGTTCTGCTTACCGCCACAGCATGGTTGGCGTTTCTGCCATCAATGCACGCTCAGTTGCCCCAAGTCGATGACGCGCGACTGGGCGTAGACGCACTGCGACTGATCAGCGGAATACGGCTGTACGGATTTGTTCTGCAGGAAAACGCGGATCGAAGTCTGCGTTTCGCCGTCGAGAGAAAGTGGTTGGCCGCCACACATGCTGAATTGTACGAGCGGCAGGTGGCTCAAGAGGCCGCCGATCTGAAAGCGGCGCAAGAGCAACTGAGCCTACGCTTGAAGCAGTGGATCGCAGACCGAGCGGACGACCCTGAAAGTCTGCTGTACCGCTTTCTGACCTCCCAATTGCAGCGGCTCGACCAACCGCCAACGGAAGATCGAAATCCTCGGGATCGACGTGCGGAGAAGCCGCGGCAGTTTATGGTGTTGCACGTTGAACGCGACGATGTCCGCGAAGTGAAAGCGGCTCGCCCTGATTCGCGGAAGATTGCCGGGCTGGCTTATCAGCACGGTTTGCAGCGCGTGGTCGAAACTCCAGCCACGTTGCTTCGGAAGCGACTGGAAGAACAGCAAATCGATTGGGCCGACGAAACGGTTGATCTGTCGGAACAAGTGCCTCACGTTCAGCAGGACACGCCGCGTCAATGGGCGGCCCGGCGAGCATTGATCGAGTACAACATGCGCGAATCGCTGGACTATCAAGGAACCGGTCGCATGCTCGTTCGCGTTGGCGAAGGTGCTGCTAATCCTGCTGCCTTGATGGGACAGTTCTTAGGCGGAGGGATGGACCCGATCAGCCAGCTGGGAGCCGAATTGGGTTTGCCGGAGTTTAAGCGGCCCGCCGAATCCCAATCCGACTGGTGGCGCAGCGCGACTCAAGCAGCTGAGCGGGATGGATTCCACGGCGTGCTCATCACACGACTCAAGCAGAGTTTGCTGTCTCCGCAAGTGGTGGTGGAAACTTGGTTCTTTGCCCGCTCGAAGCCGGACGACTGGTTCCCCGTCGTCCGCTTGCGATCCCAGGCCAATGCGAACAACCAGGCTCAGGAACGCATCGATCGCATTCGGGAAGATCCGCAAATCAAGTCGTTGCTCGACACCTTATCTAGCTTGGGGTTGGACGCTGGTGGGCGATTGGACCAGGCACTCCGTCACGGCGCGGCCACGCAGCAAGCGATGCGAGATGCCAACAGTCGTTTCTATGAATTCCTGACGCCCTACCTGGATTCCGTCCAAAGCCCTCCGATTGAACTGCCCAGCATGCAGTAGTCCTCGATTGCAGACTACGTGG
>JANQOL010000838.1 GCA_028289675.1 Pirellulaceae bacterium | reverse complement strand
GGGATCCTACAACTTGTATTACTGCGTCGCCGACAAAATCACGGGACCTTACGGGCCCAGAAAATTCGCCGGCAGGTTTCTGGGACACGGCACACCGTTCCAGGACAAGGCGGGTCGATGGTGGTGCACGGCGTTTTTTAACGCCAACGTACCGCCCGTTGATCGACAAGGCATCAATGAACGCGACCTCGGTGAGAACGCTCAAACGATCAACGAACAAGGGGTCACCATCGTGCCGCTAGACGTTCGCGTGCTGGCGGACGGCGAGGTCTTTATCCGGGCCAAGGACCCAGCTTATGCAATGCCAGGACCGGACGAGTCGCAGAAGTTCAGCTGGATATCGGAGTGAACGAATGATGAAAGTAGTGTCTGCTGCTTGGTCGGCAATTCTGATTGGCTGCCTGCCGTGGATGGCGGCAGCTCAAGACAGACCGAATTTGGTCGTCTATCTGTCGGACGATCATTCGCAGTTCGATTCCAGCCTGTACGGCAATGCGAACATTCCGACTCCAGAGTTCGAACGACTGGCAGGCGACGGCATGACCTTCACGCACGCCTTCGTCGCTTCGCCCTCCTGTGCGCCCAGTCGAGCGGCCATGCTGACTGGTCTCATGCCGGCGCGCAACGGCGCGGAAGCCAATCACACTTATCCCAAACCCGGCACGCATAGCCTGATACAAAACCTGCAGGCTGCGGGTTACGAGGTGGCCGCGTTTGGCAAAGTGGCCCACGGTGGCCCCAGACAAGTCAAACGGTATGGTTTCGACCACGTCGGCAAAGGACGGACCATTGAGCAGGTGCGAACCGAAGTTAATGAGTACTTTGCCCAACGGAACACGGCTGGCAAAGCGCAGGGCCCTCTGTGCCTGATGGTCGGCACAACCAATCCGCACGTGCCGTGGACCAGCCCCACCACCTTTGATCCCTCGCAAGTCGAGTTCCCGCCCCATCATCTCGACACGCCCGCGACTCGCGAGCATCGTGCGGCCTACTATCAAGAAATCAAGGAGCTGGATGCCTTCCTCGGCGAACTGCGTTCGATCGCATCTGAACAGCTTGGAGACAACACCGTGTTCATTCACACGAGCGATCATGGTTCGCAGTGGCCATTCGGCAAATGGAGTCTATACGACTATGGGATCCGTGTACCCTTCATTGCGGCTTGGCCGGGCACGATTGCTGCAGGAACGCGAACCGACGCGATGATCAGTTGGGTGGATTTGCTGCCCACGCTATTGGACATTGGCTCCGGCGATGTACCGGAAGATCTGGACGGCCGTTCGTTTGCTGGCGTGTTGCTTGGTACCGCGGACGAACATCGTGACGTGATCTTCACGACGCACACCGGTGATGGCATCAAGAACATCTTCCCAATACGCAGTATTCGCACTCGCGACTGGAAACTCATCCACAACCTGCATCCCGAATTCGCGCACACCAATCATTCGGATCTGGACCGTAAAGCCATGGCCGGGGAATACTGGTCCGAATGGGCGCAGCTGGCCAAGTCGGATAAGCGGGCGCGGGCGATCGTGAATCGCTACTACCAACGGCCGGAATGGGAGCTCTT
>JANQOL010000824.1 GCA_028289675.1 Pirellulaceae bacterium | reverse complement strand
GGCAGGCAATCCCGCTCGGCCTCCGGCGGTATCGCGCGAAAGTGTTGTTGCCGAATTGCCCGCCGATGGCTCGGGAATTCGCCACTGCGATTCGCGGCGCTGACTGCGCGCCATCGTCGGGCTTCGCCGCGCCGGCGATTGGACCGCTGGCATATTGGGCGCGGTGGTTGACCGCGTGCTATCGCGTCGGCGTGGACGCGTGGCAGCACTGGCACTCGGCTGTGGCAGGGACTGGGCCGTGGCCGACGAATTCAACTCGGGCGATCGGATCCGGGCCGAACCCAACGGAGCGGCGGGGCTGAACGAACGGCTTCGCGCGGCCGGCTGGTTTCGAGAGAGGCTAGTGGGACTGGCTTCAGAGCGCCGTAGACTGGGAGCCACCTCTGCTCGCGGGCTGCGCGGCGTTTCGAACTGGGGGCTCAAACTGGCCGAGCGACTGGACTGGCGCGCGGCGCGGGTCTCGCTGGGCTGCAGTTCTGCCGGTCGGTTCTGCGATAGCGGTTCATCAAATTGCTCGGCCGTTTGATTGGCCCGCAAACGACGTGTCAGTTCGCTGCGCGAGAGGGAGGCCGCCTGTTCGCTGGCGGGCTTCGAGGGTGCAGGCCGACTACGCTCCAGCATATGCGCGCTGGCCGAGCGTTCTAGCTTGGGAACCGGGCTGACCAAATCAGCGGTTTCCGAACGCGCCATTTGCAGCGACGGTGAATCAGCCTTTTCGATCTCAGTAGGTTGGTGCTCGGTGGGCACGTAGCTCAAGTAGTCCGGCCGCCGACCGGCTTGATTGGAATCCGACACGCGATGGTATTGGTTGGCTTGCAACTGTTGCCGTTGCAGCTGTTGGCGCTGCTGCGAAATTGACTCCAAAATGTCGGGCCACATCCGCGAGAAGATGATGATGTTCATGGCGTACACCAGCAGCACCAAGTGCACGAGCACGCTCAATAGAAACGCCATCTGCATCGATTTCTCGACCACGCGGCTGACCACCATGCTGAGTACGGCGGACAGAATGAGTAACACAATGGGCGTGATGACCGCGTAGGTCCATGGATTGTAGAGCCAGCGCTCGTCCCGAGTATCCAGAAAGTAGAAGGCCATGGCCAAGATGGCCGCACCGAGCACGATCAGAATGATATTAAGCGGCCAAAAGGAACCAAAATCATCCTCGACGTCTTCGATTCCGGTCAGTTTGGACAAGCGCGTGTACTCGGACATTCGCTAAGATCCCTCCTCGGCAATCGACAGCGAATAACTGGCTCCACACTTCAAACAGATGTCCATCACATTGACTGGCGTCTGCAGGGCCACGCGTCGGTCGGCGCGAATAATAACGGCTTGCCCCAGCGGATTGTTGACCACGGTCTCTCGAAGCAAGCTTTCAAATTGCTCCTCGCGCATGTACTGGCTGTTGACGAATAGGCCACCGTCTTCGTCGATATTGACCACCATCTCTTGCGGCTTCGTTGTCATCGGCATCGCATTCGCGGCCGAGGGCAGCGGGATGTCCAACTCGCGATCTTCTTGACTGAGCCTTGACGCCACCAAGAAGAAAATCAGCAGCAAGAACACCACGTCGATCAACGGCGTCATGCTCAACGCGCCCAGCACCTGCCCACGCTTGATTCTTACGGCCATCGACGATCGACCTCAGGTTCGCTAACTAGTTCTATTCGTAGCTAATCGATGCAGGCGGCTGCGTGCCGCGTTCTGCCTACGCACTGGCCGCTGGTGGGCGCACCGGCGGTGGTTGAGGTGTGGAGGAGCCTTCCGCTGCGTTACGGCGCTTCGACTTTTCTCCGACCAGTCGTCGGGTCAAGCCGCGGGCGCTGATATCATAGCGAGCTTTGCCCTCCAAGGATTCAAAGCGTGGCACCAGCCGCCGCAACTCGCTCTCAATGGATGCCAACATGCGGGTAATGCGGCCTTCGAAATAATGGGCAAAAATGGCCGCCGGAATGGCCACGGCCAATCCGCCCAGCGTGGTCACCAGAGCCACGTAAATGCCCTCCGCCAAAAACTCGGCCTTGTTGGTTCCAGCCCCCAGCTGCGTCGTGTTGTAAAAGGCAATGATCATGCCCCAAACGGTTCCCAACAACCCGATTAAGGGCGTGACTGCCGCGGCCAAGGTCAACCAGCGCACGTTGCCGTACAGGAAATCGGCCTCGCGCTGCGTACCGTCGCTAATAGCGGCTTCGATTTCCGACGTAGGACGTCCGACCCGCTGCACTACATCTTGCAAAATCCTGGCAGCCGCTGAAGGGTTATTCTCGGACGCTTCGTACAACGACTGGGGTGATGCCGCAGAAGTGTCTTCTATGGCTTGATGCAACTCGCGCCGCAACGCTTTGGGAAAGACTTGCCCGATCCGCAGCGCAAAGAAACGCTCCAGTGCGACGGCCACCACTAGCAGGCTCATAATGCCAATGGGGATCATCAACGGACCCCCTTCGATCAGCAGGTTCAAAAAATTGATGCTGCCCTGCTCTAAACTACTGGGATCAGCCGATTGGGCTTGAGGTCCGGCAGCCGCCTCGGCGGCCAAACGCCGCAAATCGTCTTGGCTGATGCCTGGATTCGGGTTGGAGTCGCCTTGCTGGGCAACAGCGTGGACGCCAAATCCAACCAGCCAGATCCAAACACATACGGCCAGCCTGAGCACGGAATCGTTACAGCGCATAGACACTTCCGTTGGAAATCAAGGGTGCTACCGGCACGGCGAACAAACCCGCACCGAACATTAGACGTTGAAGCTAGAGAGTTATTGACAACGACAGGACCAACGCTGGACAAACGTCTAGCGCAGCTTTTGCAATTCGCCTAACCGCGACTGAGCTTGAGCCGCCAACTCATGAGTAGCGTGTTTTTCCACAATAAAGCGGTAAAACTCCTTGGCTGTCTTGACGATCTTATCGCGGCCGTCACCGCGCAAATTCTGAATTAGTACTTCACTGCATCGAGCGGCTTCGTAGGCGCTCTTAACTTGCCAGTTCTTGATTTCCGGAGGCGCCTTGTCGCCGCCAAATCCGTACATCACCCGCTGGAACTCTGGAATCGCTTTCGCGAAATCTCGCTGCGAAAAATAGACTTCACCCATCATGAATCTGGATCGGGCAGCCACCTCCGTTCGATAATTTGTGGCTACCTCGGCATAATGCGCGAGCGCCTCCTCCAGTTGATTCTGGTTCTGCTTGCAGTAGCCCAGTTCATACAAGGCGGTCGGCAAATAAGGACTCTTGGGATAGCGCTGCAAGATCGTCTCCAACCAACGCTCGCATTCGGACCACTTTTCCTGCTCGCGTAAACACTGGGCGCCATGCAAGTAGATTAAGGTCTTTACCTGATCCGAGGCAGCTGTGCTGTCAGCGGTCTGTTCCAAGGTATTGCGAGCCTGCTGATAGCCTCGCAGGGCGGCTCCAAAGTCATCTTGTTTGAAACTGCATTCCGCCAACATGAACAACGAGTCTACGGCCAGCGCGCCTTGCGGAAAATCTCGCGCTTGTTCCGAAAACCGCTGCGCGGCCTGGGGATAGAGCGCTTGCTGAAACAGGCTCCAACCCAGTTTGTACTTGGCCTTCTCCAACAACTGCGGGTCGCGTGTCTTGCTCAGCACGCTGGTGTACACCGTTGCTGCCTGGCGATACCGCTTGGACTCATACATGTCTTGCGCCAACATGTACGTCGCCTCCCCGGCGTACTCACTGTTGGGATACTGTTCCGACAACCGCTCGAAGTACTTCGCGGAGGCGGCCGTATTCTCGCCTTCCTGATAATTCCAAGCCAACTCGTAAAGCACCTTGTCGAGCGCCGGATAGTTGGGAATCTCGCGCAGTATGCGTTCGAGCTGACGATTGGCATCTTCCAAGTTACCCTGCTCGGTGTAGGCCAGGCCCAGCTCGTACAAAGCGTTTGCCAAAGACATATCGCTAGGTGAAGACCTCAAGAAACTCCTTAGCGACCGAACCGCCTGATCAACTTGTCCCAGCTTGCGTAGACAGACGCCCTCCGCCAGCCGCGCCTCGTCGCCGATGACGCCTTCCGCGCCAGCTCGCAACAACTTTTGCAGTCGAACTAGTGCGGCTTGATGCTTGTCTTGCTGCATCAAACACCAAGCGATGCCGTAGTCCGCAAAGCTGTGGTAATTCGAGGCGTCAGGATTTTGAACAATGGACTCGTACTTGGAAATCGCTTGCTCAAACTCATTCATGGCCGCCGACAATTGAGCCAGCTTGTAGTCGACCTGAGCTTTGAGCCGCGTCTTGGGGTATTTCTTCAGTAAACTCTCGAGCGTCTTCTTGGCGGCCGCGTTGTCCTTGTTTCGCTGGTGAGCCTCGGCCAAGATCAGCAACACTTCGTCCGCCGAACTCCAACGATCACTGGTGCGGTGGCTGGCTGTCAGTTCCGAGATCGCCTGCCGCGGCTCTTCGGAATACAGATAGCTGGCACCTAAGATAAACTGAGCTTCGGCGCGCTGGTCATCCTGCTGGAGACTTCCCACCTCACGCTTCAGCAGATTGATGGACTGGTCGTAGTTTCCGGCCAGATAGTGGGCCATCGCCAGTCGCAGGGTCCACATGGGAAAAGCCGGATTCTTCGGATCGACTTGCCGCAGTTTCGTGTACGCTTTGACCGCCGGTTCATGCTCACCTTCTTGCAACAAGGCCTCGGCGGCCACGTAAGCGACATCGTTGCGGAGCGGATCTTGTGGGAAGCGGGCTAGGAACTGCTCGGACCACTTTCGCGCCGCCGCGAACTCGCCCAATTGCAGGGCGGCAAACGCGGCATTGTAGGTCGCCCGTGGAGCCAGCGGATCCTTGGGATTCTCCGATGCAATCAACTCGTAGGCGGCTCGTGCCTTCTCGAGCTGTGCGGGAATCGCATACAATGCGTCGGCATAATCCATACGTAGAGCGATCGCGTTGGGGGCGTCGTCGCTCCATTGCAACGCGTCATCTAGCAATTGGATGGCCGCTTGCGGCTTGTTCTGGCGAAGCAACGTAACTGCGATCCAGTGTGCTGCCTCCGCCGCCTGGGCGTCTTTGCCAGCCAACACCAACTTGAATTGTTCAATGGCTTCGTCGTACTGCCCACTACTGAATAGAGACTGCCCCACCGACAAAGCTGCCGTTTGGGCATGTTGCGAATCCGGATGTTCGCGCAGCAACTTCAGGTACTGCTGAGACGCCTCATCCGCCTTACCTTGTAAAGACAAGGCGTAACCAAGCCTTAGCAAGGCATAATCGGCCATCGTTTGACTCTTAGCCGTCAGCGGGGTCAACAGACGCACCGCCTCACCGGGCTGATTGGCCGCCAACTTCAAGTCCGCCAAGCGCACGCTAACTTCCGGAGCCAAGCGGTGCTGGGGATGCCCTTCCAGAAAAAGTGCGAACTGGCGCTCGGCCTGAGAGGTATCTTTTTGCTCTTCATAGGCGACTGCTAAAGCATAGCGAGCATCCGCGCGCAAGCTGGATTTTGACAGCGAGCGGGTCTGCAGCAATTTTTTGTAATACGAAATGGCCGGACGGATGTTGCCCAGTGCATATTCAATCTCACCCAGGTAATACAGCGCCTGATCCAGATACTTGCCATCAGAGTGCTCGCTCAGGAATTCGCTCAGCCGTCGCTTGGCCTTCTGCAAGCCATCCTGCTGACGCCTTGTGCCGGGCTTGGCCTCGCGAGCCTGATTGAAGAGACACCACCCCAAGTTGATCAAGGACTCTTCGTGAATGTCCAGCTTTTTGCCTTGCAGCGACCGCTCGAACGCCGGAATGGCCTGCGCATAGTCAGGCTTCTCCAACTGAATAAAGCACACTCCCAGATAGTGCCATGCTTTGTCCGCGAGTGGATCATCGGGAAACTCTTTCAGCAGTTTCTGCCATTCTTCGATGGCCAGTTCGTAAGCCGCGTTGTTCTGAAAGCCGGCGGCATCCGCATAGTAAGCAATCGCTCGCCGACTGGACTGACCGTCTTCTTGAGCCACCGCCGCATTCGCCAGGCCAATGCAAGCCAACATGGCCACGATAGCTAGCCCTAGCTTTCGCACCACGGACTCAAGCTGAGCAATTTCACGCCGCACTACCATACTGTCCTTTCGTCCGTTATCCGGCTCGTCGTCCGATGGCGTGGCAATTCCGCCAGTTGCCGGGTCTTGTCGAATGATGCTGAGCGTCCAGCCGATAGGATTCGACTGGCGCTGCGGCCACAGCAGACCGCGTTATAGGAGATTTAGTGTACCGGTTTGCCGGTCCCTCGCAAAGCTTCGCCCAGTCCCCAGCCGGAGTTGAAGGCAGCGAGACGGAACATACCGTAAGATCCAACAAGACAGCCTGAGCCTCCCATATTTACACGGTAATGGGCTCGAAATCTTACGCCGAATACGCATTTTTTCTCCGGAACAACCTGGGCGGGACGGTGCCACCGCAGTTCAAGTCACCGCGTCCGCGCCAGCCTGCCTACACCGGAACACAGCCCCTCACACTCCATCAAGCAGACACCTGGGGCGGCAGTCGCTCGGACGTATAGCAGACTTAAAAGGCAACTATCCAAGTGCCCAGTCGACTTGCAACGATAGCGTTACGCGGCAGCCGAGGTTGCACGCGAATGGCGAGAGCTTGTTGGAGAACACGGCGCCTATGTGAGTGGCGAACAAAGAAGCAGGCTGCCAGCTTGCGCCATGGCGTTAGGCGGCTCTAGGCTTTGGCCGAAGTCCGCAAACCGGCGGGTACCAAGACTCGCTCGGCCCAACTGAAGACACCTTGGGCCAGCAGCGCGAGCACGGCTGCTGGCACGGCGCCTTGCAAGATCAATCCAAAATCTGCCAGACGAATGCCCGTGATAATCGGTTGACCATAACCTCCGGCCCCAATGAGCGCTCCGATGGTCGCGGTACCCACGTTGATCACTGCCGACGTCTTGATTCCCGAGATGATCGACTGGGCCGCCAAGGGCAATTCGATCAGCCGTAGCCGCGCCCCGCTGGGCAACCCCAAAGCGAGTGCGGATTCATGAACACCAGGAGCCAACCCGGTCAAACCTGTGTGCGTACCCCGAACGATCGGCAACAGACTGTACAGAAAAAGCGCCAGAATCGCTGGCTGGGCGCCCAAGCCCATTAGGGGAATCATGAACACCAACAAGGCCATCGAAGGAATCGTCTGAATGATGCCCACAATTCCTAAGACCCATTCGCCCCAGCGAGGCACTTTGTAGGCAAAGATTCCCAGTGGCACAGCACACAAAATGGCCAGGGACAAAGAAACGCCGACCAGCACCGCGTGCTCCCAAGAGTTGATCAAGAAGCGTCGCAGCGCGCGGCCAAACCAGTTTTCATTGATCTCTGGAATAGGAATGCTCGCATCCACGCGATCATGCAGAAACTGGGCCGAGATCAACGACTCTGGCTTGCGATCAATGCGCGAAGCCTTGTTCAGTTCCGTCATGGTCGCATTGTCGATTTTGCCCTGCAGTTTACGGAACTCTTGCACAACTTGTGGATGCGTTTGTTCGAGCTCTGCGCGGTACAAGATGACGGCCTCGTACAGCGGAAAGTAGGCCAAGTTGTCTTCGAGCACGCGGAGCTTGAAGGAGATGATTTCCGGATCGGTCGAATACAGGTCCAACACGTCGATGGAGCCTGCCCACACGCCACGATAGGCCAAACTGTGATCAAGACCGCGAACCGAATCGTGTGGCAATCGATACTTGGCGCGCAATCCGTTCCAACCGTCACTCCGCTCGACGAACTCGTCCGAAAATCCCAACTTCAAATCGGGGAAGTCTCGCAAGTCCGAGATGCGGCGGATACCCAACTCTTCGGCCCGCGTTTCCTTCATGCCCAGAGCGTACGCGTTGTTGAACCCTAGAGGATCACTCATATGGATCCCCTGCTCTGCAATTCGCTGGCGAATCTCCACCAATTCAAAAATTTGCTCCCCGGCCAAGATCTCCTCTTTTAGAGTTCCGCTGTATTCGACGTAGACGTCGACTTCGTCGCCCAACAGAGCTTGCCACAAAATCTGCGTCCCACCCAGTTCACTGCGGTGGTCAGCGTCCACACCGGCGTGTTCGACCAGTCGGCACAGCATCTCGCCCAAGATTACCGACTCGGTGAAGCTCTTCGATCCCACCCGCACCGGACGAGAATCTTCTGCCGCAGACGGCTCCTGAGCCATCGCAAGATCGGAAGCGGTCGCGAGTAGAAAGAAGCAGGAGGTGATCCAAGTGAGGCGAGCGCCCGCCTTGCCTCCAAATGTGAGTTGCCGATGGAATCTCATGGCGCCGCTAGCGTGGGGGAAATTTCGCAAGAGTCTAACACTTCAAGAGTCAGTTGGGGCCTGAACCTGTGGTCCCAGACGCCGCGAGGGAGAAAATGATGCGCCCATTTTGTCCGTCAGCTGGGCCTAGCACTGGTTGAGCCGCGGGCCATCTACTGTTGTGTACGGCAGGTATTTGCTAGAGTCAGTGGCCCTTCCCGCAGGTGTCTCCTGCTTCCATTTCGCTGTTTGGCAATAACTGATGGTCGTACTTTCGCTGACATTCGTTGGACTTTCGGCGATCATCATTGTGGCCGCCCTCTATCTGGCGAAGTTCGGCGACGAGATATCCGACCGCACCGGCTTGGGCGGGTCGGTGACTGGCCTGGTATTGCTGGCCGGCGCGACCAGTCTGCCGGAACTATCGGTGGGATTTAGCGCCGTGCGCCTGGGGGCCGCCGACCTGACTGCCGGAGGCGTATTGGGCAGCTCGCTGGTCAATCTGTTGATCTTGGCACTCGTCGATTTGATTTCGCGACGGCCCGGCAGAATCCTGACGCGATCGGCCGGCGCTCACGCTCTCAGTGCGACAACGGGGGCGCTGTTGACGGGTTTAATCTTGCTGGGCATCGTCTTGGACGCGCCTTGGTCAATCCTGAACATTGGTCCGGCCAGTTGGGCGGTCATTGCCGCCTACGCGCTGTGTGCCCGATTGATCTTCTTGGACCAACGCGAATCATCCAAACAGGCCGCCGCCGATGGTGTAACCGATTCCGACGAACGTGCACCCAATGACGGTCGTGCACTGCTGCTGAGCATCATCGGATTCGCGGTAGCCACCGCAGTCATTTTCTTTGTCGCCCCCGCGCTGGCTGCCAAAGCCGATCAGATTGCTGCAGTAACAGGATTGGGACGTACCTTCATTGGCACGCTGCTTGTCGCGGCAGTAACCTCACTTCCGGAAGCGGTTTCCACGATTGCCGCGGTTCGCTTGGGTGCGGTCGACATGGCCATCTCCAACATCTTTGGCAGCAACGCGTTCAACATGGTGATCTTCGCCGTGCTGGACGTTTCCACCTCGGAGTCGCTCCTGAACGTCGTGGCCGAGACACACGCTATTACTGCTGTTTGCGTGCTAATCATTACCGCGGTTGGACTACTCAGTATCCTGTACCAGGCAGAAAAACGGTGGTGGCTCTTTGAGCCCGATGCCGGGTTAATTGCATTGCTAGTCGTGGGGGCCCTGTATCTCGTCTACGTCTATTCGAACGCCCCGCAACCGATTTAGGGCGAGTGGCGCGTGCCTGGCACAAAAAATGCGCCAAGCTGAGGTTCGCTTGGACTTTGGATCGACGACAGGGTGGCCGTTAAGAACATCGACAAACAGCCCGCCTCAAGGGGCAAACTGCTCAAAGTTGGCGGCTCAGACGTTTATGGACCAGCGTCTCGGGTTAAATTGGTATGGAGAGCGCCAGCCCTGCAATTGGCTGCTTTCGTTCGCACCGAGTAACCAACTCAGCTATTCTCTGACCGCCTCGCCAGTCATGTTTGCCTGCCAGTCACCCGCCACCACACCGCGATCGACAAGACATTCCCCCAAGAATCTTGGTTCGGTGGGTGACACGCGGTTACCGCGGCCCAGCTTGCCCTGGCTGATTGGTCTGTTGATTCTTGCCGTCAACTGCGGTGCTCAGTCACCAGCGGATGACCAGGTCATTGAATTCAAGTTCACCGCTGCCGACTCCGAGTGGTTCGAACGCGAGGTCAGGCCGATATTGGCCGAACACTGCACGGGCTGCCACAGCGATCGTGTCGGGAAGTCGAAGGGAGACCTCAGTCTCGACACGCGCGATAGCTTGCTGACCGGTGGCGAAAGTGGTCCGGCAGTGGTACCAGGAAGACCCGATCAAAGTCTTCTGATCGAGGCTGTACGGCGCGAATCGTTCGAGATGCCTCCCGAAAAGCCGTTGAGCGACCTCGAGCTGAGAACGCTGGAACGCTGGGTGGAGCGCGGCGCTCCTTGGGGCGCGGCGATGCCTACTACCGCCGACAGCCAAGATTGGCTGCAAACTAGAATGCGTCAGCATTGGGTTTGGCAGCCGGTGCGTAAGGTGACTCCGCCGATCATAGAAGATGACAACTGGTCGCGGAACGCCATCGACCGGTTTATCTATCAAGGACTACGAGCCAATAACTTGCGTCCAGCCGCGGACTGCCCGCCGGAAGCGCTAGTTCGACGCCTGAGTTTTGACTTGGTCGGTCTGCCTTCCCAGACGGCACTCGCTTCGACCGCGTTTAGCCGCAGCGATACGCCCGCAACGGGTCTCGATGCAGACCGCTACCGGCAATTGGTTGACCAGCTGATGGCGTCTCCCCAATTCGGCGCGCGATGGGGTCGTCACTGGCTAGATCTGGTGCGTTACGCGGAAACGCTAGGGCACGAGTTTGACTACCCGCTGCACCACGCGTGGCGCTATCGAGATGCGATCATCGATGCCTTCAATACCGACCTTCCGTACGACCGTCTCGTCGTCGAGCAATTGGCGGGAGATCAAGTTTCCGAACCTCGGTTCCATCCACAGACTGGCGTCAATCAATCTCACGTGCTGTCCGGATTTTGGTGGCTTGGTGAATCGGTCCATGCGCCCGTGGACGTGACGGGCGACTGGGCAACTCGAGTCGACAATCAGATTGACGTGTTCTCGAAAACGTTCCTTGGTTTAACGGTAGCCTGTGCGCGCTGCCACGATCACAAATTCGACGCACTGGGTGTCGAGGACTACTACGGGCTAGCGGGCGTCATCGAGAGTTCGCGGCGCGAGTACGCAATTTCTGATCCTCATGCAGCCATCGCTCAACATCAGCAGCGGATCCGGCAGGCGCGCGTGGCCGCCGAATCCGACTCACTCTCGGCCTCGATTGTCGCCAATTCGCTCACCAGCGATCCGGTAGCCAGCAACACGCCCGCAGCCGACGACCCCGTGATCAGCAACCTGCCAAACGATGTGCGAGAACACGGTCGCCGGTGGATTGAGCAGACCTTGGCACGGCTGCGAGCCATGAAACCGAAAGACCGCTCGGCAGCTTTGCCTCCAACCAGCCCACTGTGGCCGCTAAGCGCACTGCTGTCCGAACGACCACTGTCCAAAGCTTGGCAAGCTCTGCGAACACAGGCTCAACGAAATGAACGTGAGTACGTCGAGTGGACGGCTGAAAGCGTGTTGTTTGCCCAGTTCGATAATGGCCTGCCCGAGGGTTGGCGATTGCGAGGGCTGCCTAGTGATTCCTGTGGGAATTGGGACTGGTTTTCTACCACCCTGCCCTTACCCAGACTGCCGCGTATGTTTGCCAGCCAGTCGTTGGGGCGGCACCAGTGGGTCTCGCTGGAATCTCCTGATTTTGAAGTGACGCATCCGGCTGTTTGCTTACAGGTCCGCGGCCAGGCGGCGGAGTCTTCCGTCGTGGTCAGCAATTACTTCATGCAAGAATTTCATACGCTGTTGTTCGGGGATTTGAAGAAGACCATCGACGAGCCGCATGACAACCGCTGGCTCACCCATCAAGGAGACTTGAACAAGTACATCGGGCACTCAGCATATCTGTCGCTGCAGGACCGGAGAGACGCGTGGTTCGAAATCGCGGAAATTCGTTTCGCGGATGGCCCACCGCCGCCGCGCCCAGCACAGTTTGCGATGCAGTTGCTGAAATCGGAGCCCGCCGACGATCAAGAACTAATGCGCGCCATGGGCGACGCTGTTGCCAGCAGCCTGCTAGAACCCCTTCCCGAATCTTCGTCGCGGCTGGAGCTGCGTCGCAGCCTCTTGCAATTGGCCGACGACGATCCACCCGCATGGCTGCGGCTCTCGGACGATTTGACGAAGCACAACGATCAACTCCAGCAGCTAGATCAGCAAACTCCCCAGCCGACGCTGCTGTTGGCCACGTATGATGGCACCCCACGAGATGCGCCGGTTGACATACGTGGCAATCCACACGATCACGGCGACGTCATTCCACGGGGATGCCTCGTTAGCTTGGACATCAGTCGCCCAGCCGCCGAGACCTCATCGGGACGCATGGAGCTGGCGCAGTCCCTGATGGATCCAGCCCATCCGTTGACTGCGCGGGTCATCGTCAACCGGGTTTGGCAGCACTTAATGGGTCGGGGTTTAGTGCGGTCCCCAGACAACCTGGGAGTCCTCGGCGGCCGACCGACTCACCCCGAGTTGCTTGACTACTTGAGCCTGCAATTCCAGCAACATGACTGGTCCATCAAATGGTTGGTGCGAGAAATTGTCACCAGCCGTACCTATCAACTGTCGAGTTTTCCAAGTGAATCGCACCGCCAGCATGACGCCGATGGCGGGCTTTGGAGCCACCGTTCAGTACGGCGGCTAACCGCCGAAGCCTTGCGTGACACACTGCTGGCTACGTCCGGTTCCCTAGACATACGGCTAGGTGGACGCAGCATTCCGGTACACTTAAATGATCAAATGACCGGCCGTGGACGTCCCAAATCCAGTGGCCCGCTCGATGGATCAGGCAGACGGAGCGTCTACGTCGAAGTCCGCAGAAACTTCTTGGATCCCTTTCTGCTGGCTTTTGACTTTCCGATGCCCGCGACGACAGCCGGTTCTCGCAATCAATCTAACGTGCCCGCGCAAGCTCTGGGACTGCTCAACGATCCGCTGGTCGTTGAACTTTCCAAGCGTTGGGTGGCACGCACGGCGAGCATCACCGATCCGCGAGCGCGCGTTGAAGCGATGATTGAGACCGCCTTTGGCCGCTCTGCGCGTCCAACGGAGATCGACCAATGTATGACGTTGGTCGATCAGCTAGGACCTGCGGCCTGGCAAGAACTGGCTGGAGTTCTGTTCAACAGCAAAGAGTATTCTTTCATTCCGTAGACAAGCTGCGATCCG
>JANQOL010000816.1 GCA_028289675.1 Pirellulaceae bacterium | reverse complement strand
ATGGATTTCTCCAGACCAAAAAGGGAGTCGCTTGTTCGATGGCACTACACTCGCCATATAGTATTCGAAGACCTGCCTCCCTGGCCCGTTGGCGGACTTCATGAAGTAGTGTCGACTTTCCGATTCCCGCTTCACCTTCGATCACGACAATCGACTTCTGTCCGGCTTTCGCTGAACGAACCGCATCGGAGATCTTTGAGCATTCGTCGGCTCGGCCTGCGATCGTTTCCGGAGAAAACGACGATTCTTGTTCTGTTGCAACTGCTTGAAACGCAGTGATTGGCCGAGTTATTCCTTTCAGCGGCGTAGGTGGCAATTCCGCAAAGCTGATTCTTCTTCGGACTGCCACCTTTGTTGGCCGATCGCAAACCACCGATCCGCCGGCCTGATCCATCAGCCGTGCAGCAAGATTGACGACTTCACCTGTGATCGTGTACTCACGCCGTCGGTCGTTGCCCCGTGGGCCGCTGAATACGCGGCCTGTACTGATTCCTATGTTTGTGGGAATACCGTGTTGCTTGACTTGCGCCTGTATGTCCAGTGCAGCGGTGACAGCTCGATCAGCATCATCCTCATGGCTAAACGGATACAACCCGAATGCCAAAACCGCGACCATCCCTTTCTCGTCCTCAATCAGATTAACAACAGCACCTTCGTAGCGGTTCATTGTCCGCTGCAAGACTCGCAACAATTCGTGCATACGATCCGCTATGTTACCTACTCCGGTATCGATCTGTTCCAACTTGACAAACATTACGGTGGCCTGCCGAAAATCGGCTAACCATTTGCCTTGACGTGCATCCATGCGTGACAAAACTGTGTTCGCCACAAAACATCGTATTGCTGGCACGCATTTTGAATTCAAACTCGGGACAGTTGATTCGATCGATTGAGAGTCTGTAACGCTGCCGAGAAGCAAGTGGCCTTCTGGCAGTGCCTCGCCGCGAAGTCGGGATCGCGCTAGTTTCCAAGCATGCGGTGACAGGACGATTTGTCCCGGCCGAACTTGGCCCGCCGCGCCGCGAATCTGAACCATCGGTTCGCCTACAACCAATGACCGCCAACTGTGCTGGATGCCGCCGATTTGCATCGCCGTGATCAAGCCAAACCCAATGCAGATTTTCATGGAAAGCTGCGTGCCGTTTGCATCGTAGCGGTGCAACTTTTGTTGCAATTCCAGGCTTCCACGTGCCACTGCGGCGAGCAATTCGTCGGTGGGATGATTGTTCGAACGCCAGACCGCCAGTGCAGCATCCCCGGCGTACGCGACTACATCGCCACCATGGTCGTAGATCAGGTCAACCAGTTTGCCGTAAAAGCTATTGAGGATCGCATCGAGCCGCTCCGCGCCGTCGGGGCCGAGCTCAGCCAGCTTGATGGCGAGCGGTGTAAAGCCCGATATGTCAGCGAACAAAACGGCCGCCGAAAATCGCTCGGCATCGGGATGATCTGGGACGTCGGGATTGTTCGCCAAACGACGTTGAATGAACGTCGGCACATAACAAGCCAACTGCTCGACGCCCGCAGCCACTACTTCTTCTCGACAATCCAAATGTTGCGGAACTGGAGTGGATTGCCGTGGCCCTGCAATTTGATTGGGCCAGGAGTCCCTTCTGGATCGTTGCGGCTGCCGCCGGTCTTTCCGTTGATTTCCAGCTTGTCGTGAATCGTCACCCCGTTTAACTTGACCGACAGTACGGCGTTCTTTGTTTTTTTACCTTGGCCGTCAGCGACCGCGTTGGTGAATTCGACATCGTAAGTTTGCCAGGTGAGCGGTGGTCCACACATATTCAACCGCGACGCAGACTTGCTGTATACACCGCCGCACTCGTTGTTCAGACCCTCCAATCCAAATGAATCGAGGATCTGCACTTCATAGTGATCGACTTGATAAAAGCCACTGTTGCCTCGACC
Source organism: Pirellulaceae bacterium (assembly GCA_028289675.1). GTDB lineage: Bacteria > Planctomycetota > Planctomycetia > Pirellulales > Pirellulaceae > Aureliella. The sequence continues at coordinate 74 of JANQOL010000816.1, read as the reverse complement.
TTGGCCGCGAGCACCAGGACGATACGGCAACATGAATTCAACATGCATTGCGTAGTTGTTGAACTTTCTCTTGG
>JANQOL010000813.1 GCA_028289675.1 Pirellulaceae bacterium | reverse complement strand
TTTGGTGTCTCTGGCGGCCGGTTTCGTGGACAACGCGACCTTGCCCTGTGCGGCGACGCAAGCTTGCTTGCAGCAGATTTGCCAAGACCAGTCGCTGCTGCGGAGAGCCCTGCAATACGACACAACCCTAGGGAGCCCCAGGCTCCGGCGGTCGATTGCAGAGTGGCACAATCGCCACTGGCCCGACTCGGTTGCAGATCCCGACCGAATTGTTTTGACCGCAGGCAGCAATCAATTCTTGCATCTGCTGGCAGAGACGCTGCTCGATCCCGGCGACATCGTTTTGGCCGCGTCACCGACGTACTTCGTTTTCATGGGAACTTTGCAAGGCATCGGCGCCCGCGTAATCGGCGTTCCAGCCGACGAAGACGGTTTGAACGTCGATGCGCTGCAGGACCAACTCGAGCATCTGGCCCAGCAAGGCTTGGCCGACCGAGTGAAAGCCGTGTATTCGGTAACTGAATTCGACAATCCGGCCGGCAGTACACTATCGTTCCCTCGGCGGCAGCAGTTGTTGGACCTCGTCGGTCGCTGGAGAGAATCCCATGGACCGCTGCAAATTTGGTCGGACAACGCCTATCAATTACTTCGCTACCACGGAGAGTCGCTGCCATGTTTGACGTCGATATCACCGGAATCCAGTGAGTTCGTGGTCGAGGTCGGGACATTCTCCAAGTCGTTTTCGCCGGGCATTCGCGTGGGCTGGGGCGTCGCTCCAACGGAGCTGCTGGAACCGCTGCTGTCGATGAAGTCGAACATGGACTTTGGATCTCCGCATTTCAGCCAAGTACTATTGCAGCAAGTGATCGAGCAAGGTGCGCTGGATGAGCACTTGCCGACGATCCGGGCCGGTTACCGCGCCAAGTTAGATGCGATGCTGGACGCGCTAAAGCAGGAACTGGGCGACACTCCTGGCGTTCATTGGCGACAACCCGAGGGAGGGTTGTACGTGTGGTTGACGCTACCCGATGGCATCGACGCGTCGGAAGATTCTGGACTATGGCAGAGTGCAACTGAGCGTGGCGTGCTATATGTGCCCGGGCACTACTGCTTCCCGGCCGAAGGTGAGCCGGTGGCGAGCAACACAATTCGCCTGAGCTTTGGAGTGCAATCCGAAGACGGGATTCGAGACGGCATTCAACGCCTGGCAGCTGCCATCCACGCGCAGTCTTAGCCACCGCATCCGACTTGCTCGGTATGATCAATGATCGGCGTCGTTGTGAACTTGATCTGAAAACCCTAGCCCTCACGTGCGTTGGCGGAGAGGGCGATCAGTCTCGTACGCCTACGGCTGACGGTCAAACAACTTTTACGGCTGACGGTCAAACGGCTTTTGCGGCTAACGGCTAAACAGTTGAAACACCAGCTATTTAGCCAAAACAGCGAGAACCAAATCGGTAATCGCTTCCGTACCGAGGACTGCAGAATCCCCGGCGGCAGCCAGATCAGCTGTTCGAGCTCCTTGCGCTAATACTTGCTGGACCGCTTTCTCGATAGCCCGAGCTTCTTCCTCCAGGCTACAGGAATGCCTCAGCATCATGGCTGTTGCCAGGATCGTAGCCAGTGGATTGGCCTTTCCGGTACCAGCGATGTCCGGTGCACTGCCATGAATAGGTTCATACAAACCGGGACCGGAAGCCCCGAGTGATGCACTGGGCAACATGCCTAAAGACCCGGGCAACATGGAAGCTTCATCGGTCAGGATGTCACCGAACATGTTGCTCGTAACGACCACATCAAACGACGTTGGGCGACTGATCAAGTGCATGGCCATCGCGTCAACCAATACGACCTCGTAATCCAAGTCCGGATAGTCTCGGGCGACGATATC
>JANQOL010000792.1 GCA_028289675.1 Pirellulaceae bacterium | reverse complement strand
AGGATCTACGAGAGATGGCCGAGCGAGATCCGCCGATGTGGGGATTCTCCTCCTCTCCTCTGGTCGTGGGTGAGTTGGTCGTTGTCCACGCCGGTGGAGAAGGCGACAAAGGCGTGCTTGCGCTGGATCGCGAAACCGGCCAGTTGGTTTGGTCGGTCGCGGCTGGAGCGGACTCCTATGGCTCACCTCAGATCGTTGAAATTGCCGGTCAAAGTCTGATTGGTCTGCTGTCCAACCAAGGCGCGCACCTATGGGACGCCGAGGGTCAGCTCAAATTGGAATACCTTTGGGAGCATTCGGGATATCGCGTCTGCCAATCCCAGGTCATTCCGGATTTGGGCATACTGATCCCCACAGGCATGGGACGAGGAACGCGGCTCGTCAAAATTGATGCCGCCGAAGATGGTACGCTGAGCGCCGAGGAGGTCTGGACGTCACGCGATATCAAACCCGATTTCAATGACTTGGTCGTCCACCAGGGGCACGCTTATGGATTCGACGGTGCGATTTTTGCTTGTGTGAATTTGGAAGACGGTCGCCGAACTTGGAAGCGAGGCCGGTATGGTAAAGGCCAAGTGTTGTTGCTGGCGGACTCAGACTTGTTGCTGGTTGTCAGCGAAGAAGGTGAGTTGGTGTTGCTCAAAGCCGATCCATCGTCGCATCAGGAGCTGGCTCGGCTAGAAGCGTTTCCAGATAAGACTTGGAATCATCCCGTGGTCGTGGGTGATCGGCTATACGTCCGCAATGCGGTTGAAGCCGTCTGTTATCAACTTCCTTTGATGGGCCACAGTGATCCGGTGAACGCGGATCCCGTGGACGCAGACTCGCAACCAGCGCTATGAACCTTTCGAGCCTGAGTGACGCCGAAAAAGAACACTTGGACGAGCAGGGCTTTCTCAATTTGGGGCCGCTGTTGTCGCCAGCTGCGCTTCAACAGGTGCGCGAACGTACCGATGAACTTCTCGAGCTGGAAGGTAGCGATGCCGGTTCGGAGTTGCTGACTTCGGCGCACATTCGGCATCCGCGGGAAGCGGGCGCGCCGAGACTGGCCGATTTGGTCAACAAAGGCCCGCACTTCGATCAATTCTATTCTCACCCGCGTGTGCTAGCCGGTGTGGCGCAGGTGATTCAGGCTGAGTTCAAGTTGTCATCGCTAAACTACCGCGCTGCCCTGCCGGCCGCGGGCGCTCAGCGGTTGCACGCCGACTGGGCACAAGCGGTTAGCGCGGGTGACTATCGGGTTTGCAATTCGATTTGGCTATTGGACGACTTTGCTGCCGAGAATGGGGCCACGCGGTTTGTACCGGGCAGTCACCGCTGGGCACGCTTGCCGGAGGAAGAAATGTCCGATAGTTGGCAAACGCATCCCGATGAGCAGTTGTTGATCGCACCGGCCGGAACGGTTGTGCTTTTCAATGCCCATTTATGGCATGGCGGGACTGAGAACCGGTCCGATCTTCCACGCCGCGCGATTCATAGCTACTTTTGCCGAGCCGACCAACCGCAACAGTTGGATCAGCGCAAATTCTTGCGCCCGGAAACCGCAGCGCGTCTCTCGCCTGATCAGCTCCGGATATTAGGCGTGTCTTCCTAGGCGAAATCACCGGCTGGGCGCACGCTTGCGGCTGGCCTGCTTCCGAGTTCCCATCCGAGATCCGCGAGAGATTTCTTTGCGTGCTGCATCCATTGCACGACGCCGATTGGGATTGTCAGCTTGCCCAGTCAACTCGTAGAGAAACCGGCTGGCGAACGTGTCCCGCGCCTTGCCCCACTTTTTGCGCTGCAGCGGCAGGGACAGAGTCAGCTCATCTTCGGCGCGTGTGATTCCCACGTAACAAAGCCGTCGTTCTTCCTCGACGTCGTCGTAGTTGTCTGCCAGGGATCTCCGATGCGGCAAGATGCCTTCTTCCATGCCGACCATGTACACGATCGGGAACTCCAGCCCCTTGGCACTGTGGTACGTCATGAGAGCTACGGCGTTGTGTTGCTTTTGTTGATCCTTGGAACTGCCAAATTCCTTGCCTTCCAAGGCTACCTCGTCCAAGAAGCCTGACAAACTGGGGTCTCTCGATTTGGACTGGTAGTCGGCCACGGAATTGACGAGTTCCTCCACGGACGCTTTCCGCGATTCGGCCTCTTCGGGATCGGGAAACATGCGGTCCAGAGCCGCTGTAAAGTCGAGACGATGGATCAAGTCGCGGAACACGGCTGCTAGGTCCACCGGTCCAGCGTTCAAGCTGTCTCGGCAGCGGTCGACCAAGCCCAAGAGCCGGTCGATGCCGCGGCGCGCCGGTTCCGGCAATTTGGCCGCGACTTCCGGTGTTTGCATGGCGTCCCAGACTGACGTTCCCGTCGACACCGCGTGCTGCAGCAGAGCCGCCGTGCTCTTATTGCCGATGCCTCGTTGTGGCACGTTGATGATGCGCAGCAGAGCCACCTCGTCTTGAGGATTGTCAATCACCTTCAGATAACACAGCAGATTCTTGATCTCTTGCCGGTCAAAGAACGACTGGCTGCCAACAAGCGAATAGGGAACATTGGCCTTGCGCAGTTCCGTTTCAAAGACCCGCGGTTGTTCGTTGGTTCGGAACAAAATGGCCACTTCCTTGGGTTCGCGCTGTCCGCGTTCCAGCAGCTTGCGAATCTCTTCGGTAACTCCCTGAGCTTCTTCATTTTCGTTTTTGAACTGCAAAATGCGTGGCGGACTACCGCCGGCGCGGGCGGGCCGCAGCACTTTGTCATGTCGGGTTTTGTTGAAGGCGATTAGCCGATTTGCGACTTCTAGAATTGCTGTTGTACTGCGGTAGTTGGCCTCCAGCCGCACGACCTTGGCATCCGGCCAATCGTGTTGAAAATTGAGAATGTGCTGCACCTCCGCGCCGCGCCAGCCGTAGATGGACTGATCATCGTCCCCAACGACACACAGATTGCGATGCTCACCAGCCAGCTGCCGGATGATGTCGTATTGAGATTGGTTGGTGTCCTGGTATTCGTCGACTAGCACATGGTCAAACCGGCCTGCCTCTTCACGACGAACGTCTTCGAAGTCACGAAACAACTGCTGGGTCAGCAACAGCAGATCGTCAAAGTCCATGGCGCCGGCTAGCTTGACGGCTTCTTGATAGCGCCGGTAACCGCTGGCGGCCACGTGTTCGCCGTCACTGCGCGCGTGTTCGGCAGCCGCCGTGCTGGAAATCGCCGAGTTCTTCCAGCGGCTAATGTGCGACAGCAATTCACCCGGCTTCAGCGTGCCGCTGTGGACTCGTAACTGCCGCAGCACGTCGCGAGCCACGGCTTCCTGATCACTGCGATCGTAAATGGCAAAGCGATCGGGATACTCCAGGCGTCGGGCGTGTCGTCGAAGAATTCGCACGCAATTCGAGTGGAACGTGCCGATGACTGGTTCGGGCGGGGACTCCTTCTTCTTGGGCCGCGGACGTCCACGCTGCCCCAATTGGGCGCCGATCCGCTGCCGCATTTCTTTGGCCGCTTTGTTCGTGAAGGTCACCGCCAAGATGCGGTCGGGCGGCGTGCCATGGCGTATCAAATTGGCGATACGATACGTCACCACACGGGTCTTGCCCGAGCCGGCACCGGCCAGCACCAACAGCGGTCCACTGAGCGTTTGTACAGCTTCGCGCTGTTCTGGGTTCAATCCTTGAGTCATGCTGGCATCGTAGAGCACTTTGACTTTTGTTGTAGGCCGGTTGCAACGAAATGGGCAGCCATTTCATTGATGGCGCAGGCCGCGCGGCCGTGCGACACGCGCTAGGGTTTTTCGCCCGCGTGATAGCCGGCTTAGCGGCAGCCTGATTTGGTGTTGCCAATTTGGGGGCAGATCCTAGAATTCACGCCTTACCTAAACATTTGAATTGCTTCCCCAGTGCTAGCTTTCCGTCGGGGAAGCAGCAGCAATAGCCAGTTGAAGGCCGTCAGTCATGAAAGTTGTTTCTTCGATCGGAGCGTTGAAGTTCCGGCACCCAGATTGCCAGGTCGTTCGTCGTCGTGGCCGAATTTACGTGATTTGCAAGAGCAATCCGCGATTCAAAGTTCGTCAAGGCGGTGCCAAGAATAAGAAGACCAAACGGTAGCACTTGTAGCGAAAGTAACGAACAGCCCGGGCGTACCATGCCTGGGCTTTTTTTATGGTTGCCAATAAGCTCAGAAGTCGGCGGAACGTCGGTCGCCACCGTGCATCCAAGGTAGGCTCCTTTTTATGGTGAGTGCGGCGGCAGTCCGCACTGATCCTAACGATGATGACGATTGAAACTTCGGGACCTTGATTCATGTGCGGAATTGTCGGTTATATCGGCAGCAAAGATGCTTGCCCGTTTCTCCTGTCGGGATTGCAACGACTTGAGTATCGAGGCTACGACAGCGCTGGTATTGCAACCTTGCGTCAATCCGACAACATCCGTGTCACCAAAGTGGCCGGACGAGTGGCGGAGTTGGACGCAGCTCTTCAGCACAAGCCCATGGCCGGCCCACTGGGCATTGGACACACGCGTTGGGCCACGCACGGCGCTGCGACTCAAGACAACGCCCACCCTCATTTGGGAGGCAGCGCGGCGGTCACCTTGGCACACAACGGGGTGATCGAAAACTACGAATCCTTGAAGAGCGAACTGGTTGGCAAAGGCTATCAGTTTGTGTCGCAAACCGATAGCGAAGTGGTGGCCCATTTGGTGGCCGAGTGCTTGAAAGAAGCCCAGGGCGACGGCGCCGAGCCAGAAGTTCAGCACTGCGTCGATGCGATGCAAGCCGCCATCGCACGCTTGCGAGGCACGTATGGCTTGGTGGTCATGTTTCGCGAGTTTCCAGACTTGCTTATCGCCGCGCGTTGCGGCAGCCCTCTGGTCGTTGGCGTTGGCAAGCAAGAACAATTTGTGGCCAGCGATACTTCGCCCTTGGTGGGCTTTACGGAACGGATTATCTACTTGGCGGATCACCAGATCGCCGTTATTCGTCCGGATAATATCCAAGTGTTGCACCGAGATCACGGACGCGTGCGGCCGGACATTCAAACGTTGTCCAGCCAATCGCAAGACGCGAGCTTGGAAGGCTACGAGCACTATATGCTCAAAGAGATCTACGAGCAGCCACAATCGATTCAAAACGCGCTCCGTGGTCGCATCGACCGCGACAACGCCACGGCCAAATTCGGTGGCCTGAATCTGACCACGCAGCAGCTGCGCGGAATCCAGCGCGTGATCTTGACCGGTTGCGGCACCAGTTGGCACTCGGCCCTGGTCGGAGATTACCTGATTGAAGAATTGGCTCGGATTCCGGTCGAAGTCGAGTATGCCAGTGAACTGCGCTATCGCAACCCGCCCGTCGATCACGACACCGTCGTGTTTGGGATTACTCAGAGTGGCGAGACAGCCGACACGCTAGCGGCGCTGCGCGAAATGAAACGCAAGGGGCACCACACGCTGGCGATCTGCAACGTCATCGGCAGCAGCATTGCTCAAGAGGCCGATGGGGGCATCTATCTGCACGCTGGACCTGAAATTGGAGTAGCCAGCACGAAAGCGTTTACCTCCCAGCTGACCGTGCTCAGTATGCTGGCTCTTTATTTTGGCCGGTTGCGACACCTGAGCTTCGAGGCAGGCCAACGCATCATCACGCAATTGGAGCTCCTGCCGCAGGTCGTCGAGCAAACATTGGGTTGCCACAAACAGGTGCGCGAGATCGCCGCCAAGTACGCGGATGCCTCGAATTTTCTTTACTTGGGCCGCAAGTTCAATTTTCCAACGGCCTTGGAAGGAGCACTCAAGCTGAAAGAAATCAGCTATATCCACGCGGAGGGCTATCCAGCCGCCGAAATGAAACATGGTCCCATCGCCTTGGTCGATGAAAACACGCCCTCGGTGTTCATCGTGCCTCAAGGAACCGTGTACGAAAAGGTTTTAAGCAATCTTCAAGAAGTGAAGGCTCGGGGCGGCCCCGTAATCGCTATCGTGGATCATGAGGATCCCCAAGTCACCAAGTTGGCCGACGACGTGATCCATATCCCCGAAATTGAGGACTTCCTGCAACCCATAGTGGCCTCCATCCCACTGCAGTTGCTGTCCTACGAAATTGCACTCTTGCGAGGTTGCGATGTCGACAAGCCGCGAAATCTGGCAAAAAGTGTCACCGTTGAGTAGTGTAGACCAGTGCTGGGGAATCCCTGGCTTAACTCGTCTAGTGCGAACCATGTTGGCGGGCAGTGATGACAACAGAATCGCTGCCGCGTGACCAAAACTAGCACCACATCTTGGAACTCGCTTTTCTATTTGGAGTAGATATGAGCACTCAGCTCGGACTCAGCTACAACGCTCGCAAAGCTTTATCGGTTCACGTCGGTGAAGCTGCAGGCACTGAAATTGCCAATGTGATTCAACGTATGGCCGCTCAAATTGAAGAGCTCCGACGTAGCAAGGTCAATGTGACTCCCGTAGTGCCCGGCGCACAACACGAAGACCAGGACCACGTGTCGCAGACGATCGAGAGCGAAACGTTCTAGAGCATTCGGTCGAACCCGGAACAAGTCGCAGCATCGATGTGCTTGTCATCCCTGGCTGCGCCTTCCGCGTGAATGGCCCGTCTACCAAGATCTTCGGGTAAACAGCTCTTCAATCGTCGCACGTTGATGCTCTCACGACACGATGTCACCACCGGTCAAGCCACGCGTGGATTTCTTCAACTCACTCGACGGCCGCATGCCGTCGTGCAACGCGGCTGAAGCTTGGCCGATTATGACGATTGTGAGTATGCCCTCATGAGAGGCCAACCGTAGGCCATTGCGTCTACAACAGGCGTTCATCGGACTGAGGTATTCGAATTTTGATGAGCAAGTCATAATCGGTGCCAGCTTGCTAGCCCGGCTATTGCACTCCGGTTCACGAGTTACAGCGCAAGTACAGACGATCACGCGTGTTAGAACAACTTGTAAGAATGGCGGTGCGCAAATCGGCCGCCACGCGGTAGCGTGCGGTTCCCCCACGTTTTGCGGAAACCGCGTGCTATCGCACTGCGGCTAATGCAATATCCGGGCTAGCGCCTTGCTGCTAACCATTTACAGGACAGTGCGCAGCCTCGCGAAGTCACATGAGTTCAAACGAACGGCAACAGCTGCTAGGATCCGCCGATACTTTGGTCATCAAAGTCGGTTCGCGCGTTCTCTCCGATCCAGCGGGAAATCTGGATCTCCACTTAGTCCGCGAGTTGGCAAGTCAGCTCTGTCAATTAGCCGCGACTGGCAAGCATGTGGTGTTGGTCAGCAGCGGTGCGGTTGCGTCAGGGATGGGACGTCTAGGAATGACGCGGCGCCCGACGGACTTGCCCCAGTTGCAAGCCGTGGCCTCGGTGGGACAAGCCCACTTGATTCAAGCCTACGAGCGCTACCTAGCCGATCACGGGCGGCACGCGTCCCAAATCTTGCTGGTCGCCGATGACCTGGAGAATCGTGCTCGCTATCTGAACGTTCGCAACACGATCTTGGCGCTATTGAACATGGGTGTCATACCCATCATCAATGAAAACGACTCGGTCGCCGTGGACGAGTTACAGGCTACGTTTGGAGACAACGACCGTCTGGCCGCGATGGTGGCGGGACTGTTCGCAAAGCCGGCTCTACTCATTCTCAGTGACGTGGACGGCGTCTTCGATCGCGATCCCCACACCGCTGGTGCTCAGATCCTGCCTACCATTACCCAAGTCGATCAGTCGGTGACTCGGCTGGCAGCCCAGCCCACATCGGGGTTGGGCAAGGGAGGGATGGCCAGCAAGCTGCGTGCTGCCCAATTCGTCACCCGCAGTGGTGCCCCAGTGGTGATCGCCGGAGGCAGAACTCAGAACGTGCTGTTGCGTTTGATGGACGGAGAATCGCTGGGAACAATTTTCGTTCCACAACCCCGAGCGTTGCCACCCCGCAAACGTTGGCTAGGATTCTCAGCTCAAACGGTGGGCGTGTTGATCGTCGACCAGGGTGCCAAGCAAGCGTTGGAAGCCCAAGGGAACAGCTTGCTGGCCATTGGCGTCAGTCAGGTCCAGGGGCAGTTTGAGAAAGGGGATGTGGTGGCGATCCAAGATGCCGCTGGCAGTGAGGTCGCTCGTGGATTGACCAACTACAGCTCTGAAGAACTAGCGCGCATTCGGGGCCTGCGGTCGCCGGAGATTTCCAAAGTGCTGGGACACTGCCCCTACGATGAAGTCGTTCATTGTGACAATCTCGTGCTGACCGAATCGTCGAGCGCGTCGTCGTGAGAACAGACCAAATTGGCTGATCCCCGATAACAGTCAGGGGCCCGCCAAGGGCAGAACCATGATCTTACCGTCGCCCATGCGACCGCTGCAGGCGACATCTTGGATGCGCTTGATCACTTCTTCCAAGCGAAAGTCTTCCACCCACATGCTGATTTCCACCTTGGGCAAAAACGCACGACCGTATTCGCTGTCGCCGTAATCTTCCAGGTAGCTCTTTTGCCTGCCATAGCCCTTCACCTCCTGGACCATCAACGCTTCCAAGGGTGCCAAGCGCAGGTTTTCGATGACCCGCTCCGCCAAATACGGTCGCACAATGGCAATGACTTGTTTCATGCTCTATCCGTATTTGCGAACGATTTCCAAACAGGAATCTAGATAACCACTACCAAACAAATTCAAGTGATTGAGAAGATGGTACAGCTGATACAGCTCGACCCGCTGGCGCCAGCCGGATGGTAGCGGTAGAACTTCATCATAGCTGGCCACAAACGCATCGGAAAATCCTCCGAACAACAGTGGCATGGCCAAATCGGTTTCACGGTGACCGTAGTATACCGCGGGGTCAAAAATAACCGGTTGCCCCTGCGTGTCGCATAGTAGATTCCCGCTCCACAGATCGCCGTGCAACAGACTGACGTGTTCACCATCGTCGTCAATCCACTGGTCCAGCCGGCTGATCACGCGTTCGGTCAGCTGAAACAATTCTGGTGATCCCAAGCCTTGATTGCGAGCCATTCGCAACTGGGCTCGCAGCCGCTGCTCTGCAAAGAACTCTAACCAGCTGTCGTTCGGTGTATTGCGTTGTAGATTGGACCCCAGGTAGTTGTCGGTCGTCCAGCCGCAGTAGTCTCGCCGGTTGGTATCGTGTAGCCGCGCTAAACAGCTGCCCAGTGTTTCAAAGAAGTCGTGGGGTCGTGGCCCTGAATTGATCGCCTCCAGTATCAGACAGTCTTCTCCCGCGCTCAGTGTCCCTTGGGCGACGACGTCGGGGACACGCATGCAGCCCGACGCGGCCAACTCGCTCAGCCCCTGGGCTTCAGTACGAAACATGTTTCGAGCATCGCGGCTGGATTTAACGAAATAGCGACGGCCATCGTCCAGTTCGACGATTTCAGCGCGATGAATACAACCGCCTGAGCAAGCCTGTGACGATTTGACCGAACAGAGTTCGTGGTTGGTGGCCTGGGCGATGAGTTCCGCCAAGTGACCGCTTCCAAGTTCACTCATATTTTGCCACTTTGAAGACGAAAATGCATTCCGTTGCCAGCGCGATTATCGGGTAAAACCTTCGGATTGACTATTCTGAATAGCTGATTGTTGGAACCCGCTGGCGATCCGGCGTCTGCTGGTCCAGAATGGGCGAGACGTTGCTGTCCGTCATTCCGACGCGTGACCGTTGACCACCATCTCACCCTGTTGTCGAGCCTGACTTGGAACCCAACCAACTGCTAAGCATTCGATTGCAACCGGATCAAGCGCTGGTATGGGTGGTACCCCTGGATGTTACCACAGACGTCTATGCGGGCTGCGAGGGTTTGTTGTCGGCTGATGAAGTGGCTCGCGCGAATCGCTTTGTCACCGACCAGCTGCGCCGCCGGTTTGTGGTATGTCGCGGACGTTTGCGTCAGTTGCTGGCCGCATGCCTGGACACGTCGCCGGAGAAACTGGCCTTTCATTACGCGCAGTGGGGCAAACCCTATTTGAGTACCTCAGGTCCGCAATTCAATGTTAGCCATTCGGCCGACTGGGCGCTGGTCAGCATGTCGCTTTCGCCAGTGGGCATCGATTTGGAGGTGCCTGAACGGCGCATCAACTTCCGGGCCATCGCTTCCCAGGTGCTGAGCGATCATGAACGACTATGGTGGCAAGCGTTGCCCGGGCCCGACCGAGACTTGGCAACTCTTCAGTTGTGGGTTTGCAAAGAGGCTTTGCTCAAGGCACTGGGGCTGGGGATTGCGGACGGGCTACAGCAGATTTCGTTTGATCGTCCAGGCATCGCAAAGGGCCCGGTTAGGCCGCGGTACATCGACGGCGCGCTCCAATTGCACTTGGAAGAGGAAGCGAGTTGCGGCCTGAATGACTGGTTGCAGGTGGATACTTGGCGCGTGCAAATGATGGATTTAGTTCCCGATGGCCACAGCGCGTTGACCGTGATGCGGCACATCCAAGACGTGCAAGTGTCTGAGCTGCCCGCGGATCAAATGACCGTGTGATTCGAGGACGCTCAGCGCTGCGTTCGGATCGCTTGCAGCGCGGCGCTCAATGCGGTCGTCAAGTCCTTCAGCGATTGCATATCGTAATGCCGAAGTGCGGCCACGCGCCGGGCGTCAGCCGTCCAGAGAATCTCCTTTCCCGGCGGCAGGTTCTCCAGTGCGAAGGCCCTTTCGGTGGGAATGCCTCCCAACAGAAACTTGTCTTCGTCGACGTGAATCTTGCGGTTCTCTTTCATGCCGGCGGGCAACCAGCGCAGTGGTTCGTCCACCACCAGCAGCCCACCTGCAGCATCCTCACGCAGCAGCCACACCAGCGTCGCATGACGCCCGGACCGCGCATCAACCCATACAAAATGCCGCATGATGTAGTCTTGATGAGCACCACCCCGCTGCAGAATCGCTGGGGTGTCAAACATCATCAGCGTTGACGTACTGGCAACCCGCCGGGCTGTGCCCAGCTGTCTTTCATTCTCGGCCAACATGCGTCGCTGGATGAAACCCAAGCGGACGCCCATGTCCGCGGCTTGGTCGGCCGTCACTACCTTTAACTCACCGTCCAAACTGACGCTGTAACCGACACCCACCTCCCGCAACCGATAACGTGTTTCACCCGACGTCGCATCCACGCTGGCCTGAACAGTCGCCAAGATGGTGAGCACAAAAGAGGACACGGTTTGCCGAATACTGTTGGGCAACGCGTCGACGTCTCCGCTGGAGATCGTTGGCCTAGCCAAAAGCACGACAGCGTTCCAACGCAGCGCGTCAGGGTCGTCGACCAGCGTGTTGGCCGCAATGCGCGGCAACTGGGGCGATTCTTCTTGGGCATGAGCTGTCCGGATGGGGCTAAGGCCAATCATGACCAGGATGATCAACAGCATGCCTGGCTGCCAAAGGGCCATAGTGGCTTCGGGAGTGGTTCGGCTATGATGTCGCCCGTTGTGCATCCTGAACTCCAGCGGTTCCCGATCTAAACTCCAGCCATCAACGTTACCAATGCAGACGCCTGCGGACAATCGCTTCGCATTCTAGGATCCGTTATGACCGAGACAAGTCAAGCAGTTTGTCGAATTGAGCTGCAGCAAGTCAGCAAGACATACTCGGACGGAAATGTCAAAGCGCTGCAAGCGATCTCATTGGGCATTCAGGATGGCGAGTTCGTGTCGATTATGGGGCCCAGTGGTTGTGGCAAGTCGACGTTGCTGAACATGCTAGGCGCCCTGGACCGACCAACAGAGGGTCAAGTTCTGTACCAAGGACAGCCTCTGACGAGTCGCAGCAACCTCGATGCCCTACGAGCACGCGAAATCGGATTTGTGTTTCAGTCCTTCTATCTGTTGCCCAATTTAACGGCCGTGGAAAACGTACAATTGCCCATGTTCGAAAGCGAATTGCCACTGGCCGATCGGCAGCCGCGCGCCGAAGAATTGCTAGCTTTGGTGGGGCTTTCAGATCGTCTGCATCATTTGCCCAATCAACTTTCCATTGGCCAGCGACAACGTGTGGCCATTGCACGTGCACTGTCCAACGAACCAGGTGTCGTGCTGGCGGACGAACCGACGGGCAGTCTGGATAGCAACAGTGGCCAGGAAATCATGGATCTGCTGGCGCGGTTGAATACGGAACATCAAACCACGCTGGTGATCGTGACACACGACGAAGGCGTCGCACGTAGCGGTCGCCGATTAGTCCGCATGCTGGATGGCAAGATTCTAGAAGACGTCAGGTTGTAAAGGATTCAGATGGCCAAGGTGCGATTGATGGGACTGATGCTGTTCATCACGTCCGGCCTATTGGCTCTTGCGGCCATAGCTACTAAGACGACCCACATTCGCTTTAAGCAGCCAGACGCTGTCGAAGCCGGTTCCGTAGATCCAACTGAGGCTCGCGAGTTGAATGGAGAGGTGCCTGTACCATCCAGCGTCCAATTTCGTAGCGTGCCGATTGTCTATCCACTCTCTGGTGTTGGCGGATTGGGGCTGCTGATGTGGTTCGTACCTGCCGCTGGTGCGTCCACTTCTACCACGGGACGAAACCGCACCGCTCGGCGCCGAAGACGCCGCAGACGAAAATAGGCAGCCGATAAACCGAAGGTGATTCTGAACACCACCAGCAACTTCCTTTCCCGATGAGGTTAACTTGAATCAGTTGACGGTACCCTCGGAGCTTGAACACCACGCGCATTCTCAACTGCAGGTCGCAGTACAAGCGGCTACAGCCGGCGCGCAAGTCGTATTGGATTTCTATCGTCAAGGTGTCCAGATCCGCAGCAAAGATCCGCAGGCAACTTACAATCTGGTCAGCGACGCGGATGTGCAGTCCGAGCAGGCAGTTGCTCGGGTGATCAACGAGCGATTCCCCGAACACGCCATTTTGGGCGAGGAGGAACAGGCCGGCGATGTGCGGTCAGAGCACTTGTGGATCGTTGATCCGCTAGATGGAACGAACAATTTCGCGCACCAGATTCCGCACTTTGCCGTGTCGATCGCCTACTACCATCAAGGTCGAGCCGTGTGCGGATTGGTCGTCAATCCCGCCCGCGACGACTGGTACTGGGCGGTGCGGGATCAAGGCGCTTTCTGTCCTGGAAGACGTCTGCGGGTGAGCTCGGACCAGGAGCTGAATCAGGCCATGGTCGGCTGTGGGTTTTACTATGATCGTGGCGCGATGATGGAGGCCACGCTGGCCGCTATCCACGACTTTTTCAAGTGCGACATTCACGGCATTCGACGCTTTGGCACGGCAGCCTTGGATCTGTGCCACGTCGCGGATGGCCTCTATGGTGCGTTTTTCGAGTACCAACTCCAACCCTGGGATTTTGCGGCGGCTCGGTTGATCTTGGAAGAAGCCGGTGGCCGAATCTCCGATGGACATGGCCACGAGCTGCCGTTGGCGACCACCAGTGTGCTGGCTACCAATGGACTTCTTCACGACGCAGGCTTGGCGATCGTGGAACGTCATCATCCGCGCCAATAGAGTGCAACTGACTTAATCTATCTTGGACCGGGCGTATTCACGTGCGCCGCATTGCGGTCTTCTCCAGGAGTCGTGGCCCGGTAGTCGACGTTCTTCAGTCTTTGTCCGCTGTCTCGATCGAATCCGTCGGCCGAAATGCGTGGCGGAGTGCTGTCTGCGGTGTCGTCCGTCCACTGCACGAGCACGCCGCGCAGCCGCTTCAAGTCTTGAGCGTAGTTTGGATCGTCGGCCAGATTGTCAAGTTGATCGGGGTCACGCCCCACCAAATACAGCTCCTCCGCCGGTCGAGGTGCCATGAAAACATCTTGTTGAGCCGGAGTTAACTGGTTGGCACGAAGTTGTGTCTGCAGTGCCATGTGTGAGGGAGAACGCACCGAATCGGCGGGGCCCTGCCAGGGTAGCTCAGGACGGTGGTTTTGAACGTACAAAAACTGGCCGTCCCGAACGCTGCGGCCGTGAGCCTCATAGTCGTGCCAATTGTGCTCCGAGAATGCGTACTTGCGGACCGTCGCCGCGGGATCCTGAAAAATCGGCAGCAGACTCACTCCCTGAAACGTGGGCGGGGCTGTGATGTCTGCGGCTGCGAGGACGGTGGGCGCAATGTCGATCGCGCTGACTAGGTTACTGCACACCGAGGCAGCGCCGCTGTCCTGAGATTGAATTCCGGCTGGCCAGTGTGCAACCAAAGCGGTTTGCATGCCGGAATCATGCAATCTGGTCTTCGCTCTTGGAAAGGGACGCCCGTTGTCGGCCAAGACAAAGATCAATGTATTGTCCAATTGTTGCTGACGCCGTAGCTCTTCGACGACTTGACCAATGTAGTAATCAAAACGAGTAACCTCGTTGTAATAGGAGGCTAAATCGCGGCGCGTTTCTGCATCGTCGACCAAGAACGTCGGCACGCGAACATCTTCCGGACGGTGGGAAGGACCATAGCGCGCCTCGTCCCACTGTTTGTCGGCGTCCCAACCTCGATGCGCGTCGTAAGATGCGAACCACATCAAAAACGGTTGGTCGGGCGGTCGCTGCCGGAGTGTTTGGACCCAGTTGGCGTGGCCACCGCTGTTTTGTTTGGTGCGGCCGCCATCGATTCGACCGAAGGCCGCCGGTCGCGGCGCTTGACCGTCCGCGGGTTCGTCGGCCTGCATGTGGTTCTTGCCGGACAGGGCCGTGTAGTAACCATGTTCTCGCAGCAGTTGCGGAAACCAAGGCAGGTGAGCAGCGATCGGCAAATGTAACTCGGCGGCCTTGCCGTTGTTGTGCGGATAGCGGCCTGTGATGAGGCTGGCCCGCGAAGGACTGCAACTGCTGGCTGTCAAATAGGCGGCTGAAAAGCGCAGGCCATTGGCTGCTAGGCTGTCGATATTGGGTGTGCGTGCACGAGGATTGCCGTAGCAGCCGTAGTCGTTCCAACTGACATCGTCAGCGATAAAGAGAATGAAGTTGGGACGCTCCGCGCCGGCTGACCTGGCACCGACCAGGAGGAGCAAGACGCATCCCAAGCACCGAAGAGTAGTGGCGGAAGTCTGTCGAAGAACGCGTGAGTGAACTGCCGTCGCAGGTATCAAAGACATCAAGCCACCTCCAACGAAGATTGCTGAAATACCATTGGAATCCGCGCGACCTGCAACTGCCGCCGTCAATGGTGCTCTCAACGACCAGGTGGCTAAGTCTGCCAAGTGGCAAGTTGACCGAGTCGCCGAGTCAACGAAAGTCGCCGCGATCCTGGGCCAAGAATCGCGGCGACTCGGATGGGCAAGTTGAGCTCAGCGGTCGACTCGCTGTGCATTGCGGTTTCGCGGACGAATGTGCAAGTTAATCCGCGAGCCAACGCGGTGCAATCACCCTCATGAACGGGCGGCCATCATTGCCCGAAGGGATCATTGTCGGAGTTGGGCTCGCTGCCACCAAAAAGACCGGCAGGCTCACGTCCTGGTTTGGAGAACGAGTCGTCGTCAAACGGATCGCCTGGCCCCCCATTGTGATCGCTGCCGAATGGATCGCTGGGTTCCGAATTGGGATCGCCGCCGAATGGATCATCGTTGCTTCCGGGCCCAAATGGATTGGCCGACGATCTCGATGACGGTCGAAAGTCTGACGGTTGTGTGGCCCGAGGCCCAAACAGGCTTCTGTCCATCGCGCGTGGCTCCCGCCTGCCGGGTTCCCTGCTATTGGGCTCGCTGCTCAGTTCTCGATTAAAGTTGTTGTTCAATCGCGGATCACGCTGAGGCGTGAGCACGGCCTGCCCGGCGGAATCTTGGACGAGCCATTGGACCCATAGATCCGGTAGCCCCAAGCCGGCGGACGGATTCTCGACCAACATCATTAGCAACTTGACCGTTTCGTCCTTGCTTTGGCGGCGCTCTTCCAACTGCTCGCGCAGCTCTTGAGCTCGGGCCTCTATGTTCGCCAGACTTTGCTCACGCTGCTTCAAGTCCTGTTCAATCTGGTGTTCAAGCACACTCCGGAGTTTGTCGCGCGCCTCCTCCGCCGACTGTCCCGGTGCGGCCTGTCTGACCGCCAGCACTAGATCACGGAACATTCTTGCTGCCCGAAGATCGGCCTCCGACTGCGCAGGCCGCTGTCGAGAGATCGTGACCGAGCCCGAAGCAGTGACAGGTCCGGATTCCAGGAGATTGCGCGACTGCACGGACTGCAAAACTAACGGGTTGGAGTCTTGCGCGGTTGCTCGATAGTAACCGAGCAGACCAACGCCGCAAGCCAAGGCCATTACGGCGCAGGCGATGATGCTGGACAGGATTCGACGGTTCATCACATGGAGTCCTTATTCAAGGGGAAGGGGTGCTGAGTTAATGGGTCTTCAGGTGCTAGCTATTCGGCAGATCGGATCTCAGGTGACGGGGTTTCTGGAGCCAGGCCCTCGCGCTGCGGTAGCTCTACGCTTGGCCAGTTGGACAGCTGGTCCAGTTCCCGCCCAAAGATGTCAATTTGCTGCCGCAGCAGATTGAATTCGACCTGCCATGGATCGGGCGTGATTTCGCGCTGCATTGCCTGCCACGCCATTCCAGATGTAGAGTTCTGCGCCTCCAGGGTGCTCAATTGGGCCTGCAACGTTTGATGACTTGCATCCCAGTCTTGCCAAGATATCGCCGGCAGCCGGCGCGGCCTGGCCTCACTACCACCGTTGCCGGTGACGGTGTTGGACGTCGCGATGTCTGAATTGAGCGGTCTGACCGCAGCGGCACGCTGTCTTGCTGTTTGCGCCTCAACGGCTGCACGCCATTGGCTCCAACACCACAGGCCGACCAACAGGCCGCACACGATCGATCCGGCGACCAGAGCCGTGAATTGATTCAGTGGGCGCCGACCAATCCGTAGCTTGCCTTGTTGGTAGTCGGCCAATAGTGATTCAAGCTGCTTGGCGAGAGCGCGTGCGGAAGGCACGCGCTGAGACGGCTTTTTGGCCAGCAGCCGGTGGACCACTTGAGCCAGCTCCCAAGGCACCTCGTTGTTGACCGAGTTCAGGGGCTCGGGCTTTT